>NZ_DASVSI010000121.1:0-108662 GCF_036388155.1 Hymenobacter sp.
GGCCTTTCCGGCAACATTCGCCGCTTTTCGCTCAATAATATCGGTCGGAATTTGTTGGCCTCAGTCGTCAGCCCGGCCGGCGCGGCGCCGGGTGCTCAGTACCGCTTCGACGTTCGCTTTACTGCCATTGACAACGTGAACGGAACCCGATTGGAGACTACGTTTCGCCGTTCGGTCTTCCGGGTGATAGGTGCCCGGCCGGCGCCAACCAACATTTCCTCGACCCAAATCCTGGTAGACAGCGACGGCGTGGACCCCAAAACCACCAACGTTACGTACGACGCCAGTGCTGCCACTTCAGCGCCGGACTTTCAGGGATTCAATTTCGGTGCTTTTGACATCAACACCGGCCAGCTGTTTCTGAACGGCGGGCGAGTGACTACGTTTGAAAGCAATGGTGACCAAGTGAGCGCTGTGCGCCTGTTCTACCGCATTTACAAAAGCGGAGCCCTCACGGCCGGCGGATTCACCAACATTGCCCTGCAGGGCGGTGGTACTGCTACCAACGGCACCCGCACCTTTGACCTCACAACTGCCCAGCAAAATCTGATTACGGGTTTAGCCAATCAAGGCATCGGCAGTTTTTTCATTGAAACCTATTTCGAGGCCGATGTGGCCCGTCCCAACGGCACCTTCGCTATTCTGCGTGACGACAATAACACCAACTTTTATCGCGCCACCCTCAGCACCACGGGCATTCCCATCGTCACGATTACATGGACGGGTGGTATCGATGACGACTGGTTCACTCCTGGTAACTGGGACTTGAACCGCGTACCTGACGCGAATACGAACGTCATCATTCCCGACTTTGGTCCTTCGGTTTCCACGCCCTATCCTAACATCAACAGCGACGTTAGCTACACCACCTCGCGCAACACGGTCAAAAACAACATCGGTTCGGGCCCAGCCCTGGCCCGCAACCTGGCGTTGCAGGGCGGCTCACAGGCGTTGCGCTCGATTTTGCGCGTGATTGTGGGCCGTCTCAAAGTCACCGGTGACTTCAGCAACCAGTTCGATAGCTTCATCATGCGCGACGGCACCACGCTGGAACTGGCCGGCGTAAACCAGGAAATTAGCGGCGGTTCGGGCTTTGCCAACGTGGTGATTTCGGGCGGTGGCATCAAGAACCTGCCCGGCTCGATGCTCATCACCGAAAGCTTCACGTTTGACAACGCCAACGGTGGCGGCATCTTCACCACCGACATTGCTCAGCCCACCCGCTCGTTTGTGGAATTGTCGGACCGCGCTTCCAACAACAACAACAACGGGGCGCAGCTGGTGGGTGAAACGGAAACTTCCTACATCCGCGGCTTCGTCAAGACCAACCGGGCCAACGTGACGGCCAACGAAGCCGCGCCTCGCACCTTCGGCGGTATCGGTCTGGAACTGCTCTTTACCGGCGCCAACAACCCTGGCGACGTACTCGTGACCCGCAACACGGCTGAAAACTACACGCCGCTGGGCTCCAAGTTCAGCATCCGGCGCATCTTTGGTGTGCGGCCTAGTTCCCCCAACACCAATAGCGGCGGCCTGACAGCTACTATGAGATTCCGTTACCTGGACAACGAAACCGTGAACTTGGGCCCTGGCGGCACGGGCGTTATTCCAGAACCCAACCTAACCATCTTCGTTTCGACCAACTCGGGTGGCACCTTCGGGCTGGTAGGCCGCGACGGCCCGGTTGACCAGACGAACAACATCGTGACCAGAACGGGGGTGCGCACGTTTGCCACTTTCACCCTGGGCGACACCGAGAACCCTCTGCCCGTGCGCCTGACGGCGTTTGATGCCCAGCGCCTCGGCGCCAACGCGCTGATTACCTGGAAAACGGCGACCGAGCTAAACAGCAAAGGTTACGAAGTGCAGGTGTCGACCAACGGCAAGGACTTCCGCTCCTTGGCCGAAGTGGCCAGCGCCTCGCCCAACAGCACCCGCGAAACGGAGTACCGTTACATCGACGTGGAGAAAAACAAGTCCGGTATCCGTTATTACCGCCTGCGTCAAATTGACCTCGACGGCAAAGAGACTTTCTTTGCCGCACGCTCGGTGAGCTTCGAGGGCAAGGCATCGGAAGCCACCACGTTGGCCGCCTACCCGAACCCTTTCCGCAACGGCGACCAAGTACACTTGGCCCTGCAGTCGTCGCAAGGCGGCAAAGGCCAGCTCCGCATCACCGACCTGTCGGGTCGTATGATTCGCGAGGAAGCCGTGACGCTCACCACCGGCCTCAGTGACTTCGCCGTACCAGGCATGTCTGAGCTGAAAGCTGGCTTGTACATGGTGAACCTTACGCTGCCTTCTGGCGAAGTGAAAAAGCTGAAGGTTGCCAAGCAGTAAGCTTGACACCTCAGGCAATCAAAAAGCCGGCCTCCGCAAGGGGGGCCGGCTTTTTCGTGTTATAATCGGTGGACTCGTTTAGCCCGAATGGCTGCTTTAGCCGCGAGGCATAGAAGTACCCGGCTTGCCGGTCTTGGCGGCGGGGCGGAACATGGGGTCCACGGCGTCCATGTCGAGGAAGTGGGAAAACGTGTCGCCGCGCAGGCCCAGCCGAATGGTTTCCAGGCTGACCACTTCGTTGGGGGCAATGTTGCCTAAGTTCACGTTGGCGCCCAATAGCTTGATGAACCACACCTGCTGGGCTTTCTGCGGGGCTTCCCACAGAATCTTCTCCGACGGAATCTTGGTCAGGATTTCCTCTACCAGGCCCGAGCGCACCTCGCCGGTGCTGCGAAACAGGCCCACGTTGCCGCCCTCGCGGGCCTCGCCAATTACCTTGATGGCGCCGGCCGCCAGCTCGGTTTCCATCTGCGCAATCCACTTGTAGGGCGGAATGATTTTCTCCGCGTCTTTCGACCCCACTTCGCTCAGCACCTGCACGCTCTTGCTCAGGTCGCGGATGTACTCGCATTTGCGCTCGTGGTCGAGGTCGATGCTGCCGTCCGATACCTCGGCGTACTCCATGCCGTACGTGTCCAACAGGCGGCGATAATCGTCGAACTGGTTGCGGATGATGAACGCCTCGAACAGCGTGCCCCCGAAGTACACCGGAATTCCGGCCGCCCGGTAGATTTCCAGCTTGCGTTTCAGGTTGGGCACCACGTAGGACGTGGCCCAGCCCAGTTTCACCACGTCGGTGTAGGCGCCGCCTACTTCCAGAAAGTCCTCCACTTCGCGCAGGCTCATGCCCTTGTCCATGACCATGGTATAGCCTTGTTCGCGGGGCTTAGGGGTGCGCTCGGGGAGCTGAGAAAGGTCGTAATTCATCAAAACAACGGTAATTGGGTGAAAGAGGGAAATGCGCGGGCTGCAAAATAGGGGTGGCCGCGGCAAAGAAAAACCGCCCGTCGAACGACGGGCGGTTGCAAAAGTAGCGTCAACGGGAAGTCTTATTTGCGAAACTGTTCAATCAGCTTCTTCAAGCCCGGCTGCTCGCGCAGGGCGGGGAAATAGTCAAACAGCAGCACGTGCTGCTCGAAATTGAGCGTGAGGGCCGTTTCCAGCACATCGTACGCTTCGCGCAGGCGGCCATCGGCCAGCAAGTAGGCGCACAGCATGTAATGGAAGTGTGCCTCGTGCGGGTGCAGGTTCACGGCATGCCGCACCAGGTCCACAGCTTCCGAGAAATGGCCTTGCTCGTAGAGGATGGCGCTCCAGCTCACCCAACCTTGCACGTCGTCGGGGGCCACTTCAGTGGCTTTTTCGTACGACTCCAGCGCGCTAACCACGTTGCCCACCTGGTTTTCGGCCGCGCCCAACGCCGACCAGTACTCACCGCTTTCGGCGTAGAGCTCCGTCGCCTTCCGGAAGTAGTGAATCGCCTCGAACCAGCGGCCCTGCTCCTGCAGCAGCACCCCCTGGCCAAACCAGGCTTCGTCCATTTCCGGGTTCAGCTCCAGCGCCTTGCGGTAGTACTTGCGGGCGGGCTCCCAGTCGCGCAGCTTCTCATAGCACTCGCCGATGTTGCACAGGGCTTCGTCGGTGGGCTCGCCGGCTGGGTAGGCCAGCTCGAACTCCGCAATGGCCTTTTTGTATTCCTGCTGGCACACAAAGGTGTCGGCGAGCCAGTGGTGGGCGTCGTAAAAATCGGGGCTGATGACCACCGCGTAGTCAAAGGCTTCGGCGGCTTTGGCAAAGTCCTCGCGGCGGTACCAGTACTGGCCCAGGTTGTACCAGGCCGTGGCCGAGTACGGGTCGTCGTCGGTGAAGCGCTTGAAAAACTCCTCGTGCTCTTCCAGGCGTGCCGTGATGTCGAGGCAGTGCAGCAACTCCTGCACCCCGGTTTCGTTGTCGGGGTTCAGGCGCAGGCTCTGCTTGTAGTGCTTGGCCGCGCTTTTGAATTTCTGCCAGCTCTGGAACGCCAGCCCCAGGTTGAAGTGAATGTCTTCGCGCTCGGGCTCCTGTTCCAGTCCGGCCCGGAAAAACTCCACTGCCTGCGCAAACTCGCCCCGCTGCGTGCTGATGATGCCCCGCGTCACGGCCACGTCGGCGTTGGTGGGGTCCAGGGCGGCTACTTCGTCAATCTGGCGTTCGGCTTCGGTGTAGTCGCCGCGCATGGCCGTTACCTGGGCGCGGTCGATGAGCAGTTCGGTGGAGAAAGGGTATTGGCCCAGCGCGGCCTCGCAGGCCTGCAGGGCCTTGTCGAATTCGGCGTTGGTGACGTAGTGGTCGATGATGTTCTCAAAGTCCTCCAAATCAAAGAATACAGGCTCCTGGTGGTCCACCATGCGCTCGAAGCGGCGCACAATATCCAGCACAGCCCGGTGGTTTTCAAAATGTTCGTTCATGCGCATAAAACCGCAGTTAAGTGGATTAATCTGGTTTTGTGGGTCGCCGCAAGCTGCCGTTAGGACTTCGTGTCAGGCCGTTTGCCAACGCGGTTCCACTCCACTTTATCAGTACTCTATCAATGATAACAAATATTGGCTAAAACCGTGCAATCCGGTTGTTGCTAAGATACGACAACGGCCGGTGCGAGGGTAGGATTGGCCATTAATTCGGACGCGCACCACGCCATAGTGTCGGCTAACGGGCGGAATCCGAGGCCAGTAGCACTTTGTACTTTGGCGTGCGCGTACACCACCGGTTGGCGGCCGGCGCGGGCCGTGTCTTTGGTGATGAGCGGCCGGGCCCCGGTAAGCACCGCCCGGGCGTGCTCCAGGCGCCAGATGATTTCGGCGGCCCAGTTGGGCACGGCCACCGTGGGCGGGCGGCGGCGCATGACGGCGGCCACCTGCCGGAAAAAGTCGGCCAGCGGCAAGGCCTCTGCGCTCAGGATGTACCGCTCGCCGCTCAGGGCGGGCCGGTCCAGGGCGAGGGCCAACAATTGCGCCACCACGTCGCGCACGTCCACAAAATTGACCAGCCCGCGGGTGTAGAAGCGGTGCTGCTGGTAGGCGTAGCGCAGCAGGCGCGTGCTGCTGCGGTGCCAGTCGCCGGGCCCCAGCACCACCGACGGGTTCACCACCACGGCCGACAGGCCTTCGGCCACGCCGCGCCACACTTCCAATTCGCCCAAGTACTTGGACGTGGCGTAAGCCGGGTGCGCAGCTCCCAGGTCCCAGGTGGCCGTTTCGGTCACGGTGAGGACGCCGCTTGCCGCCGGAATGCCGGCCGTGGGGCGGCCCAGCGCCGCCACCGACGACACGTGCGCCAGCCGAATGCCCGGCCGCTCCAGGCAAGCATCCACGACGGCCGCCGTGCCCTGCACATTCACGGCCAGCAGCAGGTCTTCGTCTTGGGGAGCGTACGACACGAGCCCGGCGCAGTGGAAGACGTGCGTCACATCGGGCGTGAGGGCCTCGCGAAGCAGCTCAGTGTCGAGCAGGTCACCGGCCAGCCATTCTACCCCCGCTGCGGCGTTGGCGGGTACCG
The DNA here is from genome assembly GCF_036388155.1 of Hymenobacter sp. Classification (NCBI taxonomy): domain Bacteria; kingdom Pseudomonadati; phylum Bacteroidota; class Cytophagia; order Cytophagales; family Hymenobacteraceae; genus Hymenobacter; species Hymenobacter sp. Next base: position 5,875 of record NZ_DASVSI010000121.1, read on the forward strand.
CTCCCCGGTGCAACGCCCGCACGGCCAGCCCGCGGGCCCGCAGCGCCCGCAGCAGAAAAGAACCAATGAGGCCGGTGCCGCCAGTGACAAATATCATGAGGGTTGTCGCGTGGTAAAGCAAAAAGGGTGCTTTGCTGCTCAGAAACCGGTGAGCAATGTGCGCACTTCCTTATCAGCAACCAAATCCTTAAAGTGTTCGGTTGAGCAGCGGCAATTGCAATAATTTTTCCATGTGTGGCTGGGCCAGAGCCCGTTGCTGCAGGGTGTCGGTATGGCGCAAATGGTGCGTGTCGGTGCCCACAAAGTCCACCAAGCCCGCATCAATGAGCTGCTCGGCTACCTTTTTGGCGCCCGGCGAGTAATAGCCCGCCAGCGAGTTGAGGTTGACCTGAAGTAGCACGTTCTGGTCGCGACGCAGCTTTTCCAGTTCAGCAAACCGGCCGTACAGGTACGTGTAGCGCTCGGGGTGGGCCAGCACCGGACAGTAGCCCTGGGCCTGCATTTCAAAGACGATATCGAACAAGTTGAGCGGCTCGTTCATATAAGACGTCTCAAGCAGCAGGTAGCGCTTGTCGCCCCCGAAGGTGAGCATCTCAGTGCCGTCGCTCAGCTTATGCCCCAAGAACTCGTCCAAGTAATATTCGGCCGCGCATTCGAGTACGACATCGCCCAAGCCGGTGTTGGCCGCAGCCTCGCGCATGTATTCCAGGGTCGCACGAATGCTTTCGGGGGTGTTCTTGTAAAAGTCGCCCATGATGTGGGGCGTCATTATCAACTTCCGAAAGCCCAGGTCGCGCAACGCCCGGAGGAGTTCAAGCGACTTCTCAATGGAGTCTGCGCCGTCGTCGAGGCCGGGCAGCAGGTGCGAGTGCATGTCGGCACCCAGGGTTGCGAGAGAGGACAAGGCCGTGGCAGCAGGTGCCTCCGAAGCGGAAGCATCGCCAAAAAGCCGTTGCCAAAACGAAGCCATTTAGAGTGCGTTGATTAAGTGAAAAACTTTTTCACCTTCGCCCCAAAGGTAAGCGGCTTGCTCGCCGGCTCTTCGTAATAGCCTTGTCCGTACGCACCGTAGCCGTAGCCGTAGCCATACCCATACCCATAGCCATACCCAGTGCCCGATTGAGCATCGTTGAGAATGGTGCACATGCGCGTGAAATTGTTGCTGCGCATAAGACGGTTCATGTTCTTGATAAATGCCTTCCGCGAATAGTCAGCCCGCACAATGTAGAGCGGAATATCGGCCTTGCGCATAATCAGGATGCCGTCCGTCACCAAGCCCACCGGGGGCGTATCGATGAGTATGACGTCGTAGGTCTGATACAGTTCCTGAATCATGGCGTCGAACCGGTCACTTAGAATGAGTTCCGACGGGTTAGGCGGAGTCGGGCCGGCCGAAATGAACTGCAACGTGTCGATGGTGGTGGGCTGAATGCACTCCTGCACGCTGTGGCGCTCAATGAGGATGGTGCTGATGCCGCGGGTGTTTTCGGCGTCGAAAGCCAAGTTGACCTTGGGCTTGCGCATGTCCAGGTCCAGAATAATGACGCGCTGGCCCGACAGGGCAATGATGCCGCCCAGGTTTACCGTAACAAAGGTTTTGCCCTCGCCCGAAATGGTGGACGTCACCGAAATCAACCGTTTCTTTTTGGCCGAACTGATGAAATCCAGGTTGGTTCGAATGGAGCGGATGGATTCCGAAATAGCCGACTTGGGGTTTTTATCAACCACAAGACGAGAAATTTCCATTTTCTCCTTGTCATACGTCGGAATAATGCCCAGCACCGATGCTTTGGAGTCGCGGTCCAGCTCCCGCACGTTCGTGACCGTGTTGTGCATGAAATACCGTACCGCAATCAGGCCCAAGCCCAGCAGCAGGCCACCTGCCAGTCCCACCGCGTACACGAGCAGCTTGCTCGGGAAAATGGGCTCAGCGGGCGGCGAGGCCGGTGACAAAATCTGGAAGTCTGCGGTGTTACCCGCCTTCTGGATATTAAAGTCTATTTCTTTCTCAAACAGCATCAAGTAGGACTTGGTGTACAAGTCCAAGGGCCGCATCAGGCGCGACAGTTCCGTTGCCTTGGCCGGCAGGCTCTGCAACATGCCTTCCAACTTGTTGCGCTGTTGGTCAAGTAGCTGCATTTTACGGTTTAGCAGCTTTCGGTCTTGTATCAGCAGGCGCCGGATGCTTTCGCGGGTGAAGACCAGTTCCGCCTGGCGTCGTTGTACTCCTTCGGTCTTATCGGTGCTCGAACGCAAAATGCGGCGCAATTCCCACTGTTGCGCATTCAGGTCGTTTAGTGCGGTGGCGAGTTGGGGGTCTTCTAGGCTCGACAACGTCGGGATACTCTCCTCAACTGTCTCAGTCTCGGAATTGGTGAGGCGTTCCTGTTCTGCCAGCCGGGTTATTTCAGCCAATAGCGACATTTTTTCCTGCAACTCGGCTCGGCTGGCCTCAAGCGCTTCCAACTTATCGGCAATGGCCGCTACGTCCGACTTTACGTCGTACGTTTTGGTTTCTTCCGTGAAGTTCTGCAGATTGACTTCCGCCTCTTTCAGCTTGTCCTCCGTTACGGCCGAAATTTTATCCAAAAAATTCAATTGCTGCTCCGTTGACTCTCTTTTGCGAGCCAGCTTTTCTTGCCGATAGACGGTATCAATTTTATTGACAATTGCTTGTGCTTTGCTTGGATTGAAGTCTTTGAAAGAAATTTGGATGGTATTGGCGTCTGGATTGACTATTTCAACCGCAAGGTTTTTGTCGAGGTAGCTATTGACGGCGCCTTCGTCCTGAATGGTGAAATGATAATCGGGCTCGAGGGCTTTTGCTGTTAAAAAAGGCGTGCCGGTTACCTGAAGCTTTAAGCCGGGGAAAGAAATGGTCTGACCCAGACTAAATTCTCCGCCCAACGCCTGGTCATTGCTCATGATGTCGAGTCGGAAACGCTGCGGACCCGTAAATTTTAAGTTGAATTTGCGGTTATAATAGCTGGGACTGGTAATGTCGTAGCGAACGCGGAAGGGGGAAGTGCCATACATTTCGCTCTCCAGCACCGTCCCTTGCACGTAGTAGTTCACGTCCAGCGCCAAAGAGTCTTTGAGGCGTCGGTAGATAATGCCCGATTTGATGACTTCGACTTCGCCGGCCAGCTTGCTGCTACGGGCCTTGTCAGCAACAGGAGCCACCTGCCCGGCTAAGCCAAGCGTAGCTGCTTCAGAACGTTCGTCAATCTTGAGTATTGATTGCGACTGGTAGACCGGCTTGGTGTAGCGCAAATACAGCCAAGAAGCCGTCACGCCTAGCGCCGTAAGCAAGAGCAGCCACAGCAGGCTGCGCCGAGCCACCAGCACCAGCGTGCCGAGGTCAAGGCCCGCCGATTCGTCCTCATCGTCAGATGAAGAACTTGCAAAGGGAGCCGCCGGAGGAGCCGCAAGTCCGCCGTTGGCGTTCCGGATGAGCTCTTCCAACTCTGTATTTTCGTTTATAGCCATTACAATGGAGTTATCAACTCGTGCCCCCAGCGTACGTACTGCACGCAGCTACGGAAGATAGAAGCTTATTGTCTAAATAGATTAATAAGTAAGTAGCCGGTTGTCAGCAATAAGCTCGCCACGCTAACGAGTGGGCTCGCTTCATTCAACGCATCTATTAGGGGACGGCGAATAGGCTCGATATAAATGACGTCGTTGGGTTCGACCTGCAGATTGGCGCGCCGCATACCGTTGAGCGTGGACAAGTCAACTTGCTGAACCCGTGGGTTTTTTAAATCTCCACGAATGATGCGAATGTTGTCGGCCCGACCGCCGTTGCGGTTAGGCCCACCTCCCCCGCCAGCTGCCCCATCTATCCCCCCTGCCAATGCCAAAACTTCAAGCAAGTTCATGTTATCGTTGGCGAGGGGAATGACCTGCCCGCCCGAAACGCCGAGTACGATGACTCGGTTGTTGTTCACCCGGGTAGTGACGAAAGGTTGAATGTAATATTCCGAAAAACGCCCGGCCAGTACACTATCGGCTTGCAGGAGCGACAGCCCGCTGAGCTTGATGCGGCCCACCTGAGGCAGCGTAACGGTGCCATCGGCCTGCACCAAGAATTCTGAGCCCGCGGTAGCGGCCCCGGCGCCTTGGCCAATGTTGCGCGAAGCAGGGCGGGTAGTGCTTCGGGCAGGAGTGGAGCCCGTTGGCTGGCCAAATTGCAATTCGCCGTTGGGGTCAAGAATGCGCTCTCCTCTATTAGTGTTCACCCGCACTTCCAAAATATCGTTGGCCTGAATGACATAATTGCGCTCCGTGCGGTTCACCGCAACGCGCAGTTTGGTGCTGTCAATCTGCCGGCCCTGCTCGTCGGTCAAGCGAAACAGGGTGCGCTTCTGGTAGTAGCGGCTAGTGCCGCAAGACGAAAAGAACAGCAATGCGGGCAGCGCCAGCAGCCAGAGGCGCCCGAAACGGCGAAGGAAAGGAGTCGGCATGAAGGCCAATTAGTGGGGAATCAAACGAAAAATTCGGAAAAAATTCTGCCTCGAAGTCAGATTTCCCCCAAAAAGCCTCAAAAGTAACGCTTTTGCAGGGCCCATTCAAGAACAGGCGTTTACGGCAACCGGTGTTGCTCCTGTTTTCAACTCCTGCAATCGTACTTTCGTGGAGCCAAAACCAGCAACAAATTGTTGTGGGTGCAGGTATTGTCATCTTTATCAAATCCCACCCTCATTTCCTATTCTATGGAAGTTGTAGCCACCGAAAACCAAACCATGATTGCGCAAATGGTGCGCGATTTTGGCGCCCAGCACATCAAGCCCAACATGATGAAATGGGATGAAAGCCAGGAGTTTCCCATTCACGTCTTTCGCCAGCTGGGCGAGCTGGGCCTGATGGGCGTGCTGGTGCCGCAGGAATACGGCGGGTCGGGCTTTGGCTATATGGAGTACGTAACCGCCATTGCGGAGCTGGCCAAGATTGACGGCAGCATCGGCCTGAGCATGGCGGCGCACAATTCCCTCTGCACCGGCCACATCCTGCAGCACGCCTCGGAAGAGCAAAAGCACAAATACTTGCCCAAGCTGGCCTCCGGCGAATGGATTGGGGCCTGGGGCCTGACCGAGCCCAACACGGGTTCTGACGCCGGCAACATGCGCACCACCGCTGTGCTCGACGAGAGCGGGGATTATTATATTATTAACGGTGCCAAAAACTTCATTACGCACGGCAAGTCGGGCAACGTGGCTGTGGTCATTGTGCGTACCGGCGAAGTGGGCGACTCGCACGGCATGACGGCTTTCATCATCGAGCGCGGCACGCCGGGCTTTGAGGCTGGCCGCAAGGAAGACAAACTCGGCATGCGCGCCTCAGAAACCACCGAGCTGATTTTTACCGACTGCAAAGTGCCCAAGGAGAACGTCATTGGCAAGGTCGGCGACGGCTTCGTGCAGTCGTTGAAAGTGCTGGACGGCGGCCGCATCAGCATTGCTGCCCTGAGCCTGGGCATTGCCCAAGGCGCCTTTGAGGCCGCCGTGCAATACAGCAAGGAGCGTCACCAGTTCAATCAGCCCATCAGCAGCTTCCAGGGCATTGCCTTCAAACTAGCTGACATGGCCACGGAAATTGAAGCCGCCAGCCAACTCACCTACCGCGCCGCCGACATGAAAGACCGCGGCCTGAACGTGAACCTGGAGTCGGCCATGGCCAAGCTGTACGCGTCGGAAGTGAGCGTGCGCGTTGCCAATGAAGGCGTGCAGATTTTTGGCGGCTACGGCTATACCAAGGATTACCCAGCCGAGAAATACTACCGCGACGCCAAGCTGTGCACCATCGGCGAGGGGACCAGTGAAATCCAGAAACTGGTAATTGCCCGGGCGCTCCTGAAATAGTAAATCGCAAAGCTTCAGGAGGCTTGCGGGAAGAATTTTTGGTTGCCCAAGCAATTCTACTTATCTTTGCGGCCCGATTTACTCGGCTCCCTCCTGAAAAATCTCCCTCATTCCCTGATATGATTATCATTCAAATCAAAGACAACGAATCGGTTGACCGCGCTCTGAAGCGTTTCAAAAAGAAGTTTGAGCGCACGGGCGTGCTGAAAGAGCTGCGTCGCCGCACCTTCTTCCAGAAGCCCAGCATCACGGAGCGCAAGATGAAGCAAAAGGCTGTGTACAAGCTCGCCACCTACGGCCAGCCCAACGAATAGCCTGCGCTTAGAGCCGCGTTAGCGTTACAAAAACCGGCTGGTTTGCCACTTTAGGCAAGCTGGCCGTTTTTTTCGCGTCCATACCACAACGCAATGCTTGGTGGAAAATAAAAAACCAGTACATTGGATGCCCGGCCCAAACGCCGGGCATTTTTGGTGTTGGTATGGATGCTTTTCTTGATTTTTTGCGCTTCGAGCGTCGCTACAGCCCCCACACGATTACGTCGTACCAAACGGACCTGGGTCAGTTTGCAGCTTACCTGAAATCGGCCTACGATTTGGCCGACCCGGCGCAGGCCACGCATGCGCTCATCCGGGGCTGGGTGGTGGAGTTGATGCAGGAAAACCTCGACCCGCGCACCGTGAACCGCAAGGTGGCCTGCCTGCGCTCGTACTACAAGTTCCTGCTGCACGCTGGGCGCATCGCAGCCAACCCCATGCTCCGCATCAAGGCCCCTAAAATGGCCAAAAAGCTGCCCGAGTTTGTGCCCGAAGAAGCGTTGAACGGCTTGCTGAATTCGTTTGAGTTTGGGGATGACTTTGCCGGACAGCGCGACCAACTGGTGCTCGAAATGCTCTATGGTACCGGCATCCGCCTGTCGGAGCTCATCGGCATTCACGCCGACGATGTGAGCCTGGGCGCGAGCACCGTGCGCGTAACGGGCAAAGGCAACAAGCAGCGCATTGTGCCGCTCAATCCTACGCTGAAGCTGGTAATTGAGAAATACCAGGCAAAACGCGCCCACGAATTCGGGGCCGTAGCGGGCCCGTTGCTGCTCACCGACAAGGGCGAGCCCATGTACGACAAGTTCGTGTACCGCACGGTGAAAAAATACCTGAGCCAGATTACAACCTCGGGCGCCCAGCAGCACCCACACGCGTTGCGGCACGCTTTTGCTACCCATCTGCTGGGCAAGGGCGCCGACCTCAACTCCATCAAAGAATTGCTGGGGCACGCCAGCTTGGCGGCCACGCAAGTGTACACGCACCTGTCCGTGGACCGCCTAAAATCCGTATTTGAACAAGCTCACCCACGGGCTTGAGTTTCTTTTACCCTTTACCCTCTTAATCAATTGCTTTATGAAAGTACAGATGCATTCGGTGCACTTCGACGCCGACCAAAAACTGCTTGATTTTGTGCAGCAACGCCTGAATAAGTTGGAAACTTTTTACGATAAAGTAACCGATGGCGAAGTAATCATGCGCCTCAACAATAAAGACGGCATCGACAACAAAACCGTGGAAATAAAGCTGCTGGTGCCGGGCACCACGCTGTTCAGCGCCGAAGACGCTGCTTCTTTCGAAGCCGCTGCAGACGCCGCCGCTGACAGCCTGCGTCGCCAAATCACGCGCTACAAAGAGAAGACGCTAAGCCACTGAAATAATGATTAGTGGTTAGCGGTTAATGATTAATTTCTCTTGCATTTTCCGCATACGAAAGAGCCCCGCTTGTTCTCACAGGCGGGGCTCTTTTTACAAGCAAGATTAATCACTAACTATTAGCCGTAATCATTAATTACAGGTTGAATTCAGCTTTAATCTGGGGGACGTAATCCAGCTTCTCCCAAGTGAAGGTTTCAAAGGTCTTTACTTCACCGTCCTTCATGGTTACCTGCACCGTGCCGGGCTGGCGGCCCATGTGGCCGTAGGCTGCCGACTGCGCGAAGATGGGGTTCTGCAGGCCGAAACGCTTCACGATGGCGTAAGGGCGCAGGTCGAACAGCTTGTTTACTTTCTCAGCGATTTCGCCGTCGGTGAGGGTGCTGGTGCTGCCCTTGGCTTTGGTAGTGCCATAAGTCGTCACAAAAACGCCTACTGGCTGGGCTACGCCAATGGCGTAGGCTACCTGCACCAATACTTGGTCGGCCACGCCGGCGGCCACCAGGTTTTTGGCGATGTGGCGAGCAGCGTAGGCAGCCGAGCGGTCTACTTTCGAAGAATCCTTGCCGGAGAAGGCACCGCCGCCGTGAGCGCCCTTGCCGCCGTAGGTGTCCACGATGATTTTGCGGCCGGTGAGGCCGGAGTCGCCGTGGGGGCCGCCGATGACAAACTTGCCGGTGGGGTTGATGTGGTAGGTGATTTGGTCCGTGAACAGTGCCTGCACATCGGCGCTCAGGCCGGCTTTCACGCGCGGGATGAGCGTGGCCAGCACATCAGCTTTGATTTTTTCCAGCATGGCGCTTTCCGAAGCGTCAAATTCGTCGTGCTGCGTGCTGATGACGATGGTGTCGATGGCCTCCGGATGGTGGTCGTCGGAATACCGAATCGTGACCTGGCTCTTGGCGTCGGGGCGCAGGTAGGGCATGTCGCGGTTTTCGCGGCGGATGGCGGCCAACTCCTGCAGCAAGCGGTGGGAGAGGTCGAGGGCCAGCGGCATGTAGTTGGCCGTTTCGTGGCTGGCGTAGCCGAACATCATGCCCTGGTCGCCGGCGCCCTGGTCTTCGTCTTTGGCGCGCTCCACGCCCTGGTTGATGTCGGGCGACTGCTCGTGCAGGCGGTTCATCACCTCGCAGGTATCGGCGTTGAACAGGTATTCCGGTTTGTTGTACCCGATGCGGCGAATGGTCTCGCGCACGATGGGCTCGGCGTCGACGTGAGCGGTGGACTTAATCTCGCCAGCCACGAGGGCAAAGTCGGTGGTTACGAGGGTTTCGCAAGCTACTTTGGCAGTGGGGTCCTGGCGCAGGTACTCGTCGAGAATGGCGTCAGAAATCTGGTCGGCAACTTTATCGGGATGGCCTTCCGAAACCGATTCGGAAGTGAACAGATAGGGCATTGAAAGCGCGAAAAGAGCGAGAAAGAAAGAGATATGTGCGTCCAGTTCACCACAAGTCGGGAGGCGGGCGCAGGGCAAAACTACGGAAATCCGAGCTATTCGCCGTTATCAACGAAGCAGATAACTGTAGTCGCTCTCAACAGCCCCCGGGTTCTACGTGCTTCAAATCAGCTGCTAAAGCTGCGCTAAACGCCCTCCGTCCACTGCCAAGGTGGTGCCGTGGATGAAGCTGGCCTCGTCCGAAGCCATGAAGGCAATGGCAGCCGCCAGCTCTTCGGGTTGGCCCACGGTGGCTTTGTCGATGGTTTCGGCGCCGCTTTTCACGTTGGGGTTGCTCCAGAGCATGGGCGTGTCCACGGCGCCGGGCGCAATGGCGTTGATGCGGGTTTGGCGCAGGTCTAGCTCCCGGCTCATGCCGCGCACAAAGGCCTCCATGGCCCCTTTGCTGGTGGCGTAAGGCACCACGTTGGCGGTGGTTTGGTGGGCGTGCACCGAACTGATGGCCACAATGGAGCTGCCCTTGGGCATGTGCGGCAGGCAAAGCTGGGTGAGCTGCGCCAGGGCGCGCAAATTGACTTGCATCAGCAAATCCCACTTGTCCAGCGGCAAGTCCACGAGCGGGTCGTAGGTCATCATGGCCGCGTCGTTGATGAGCACGTCGACCCGTTCGTACTTGGCCACTACCTTTTTCACCGTGCTTTCAATGGCGCGCGGCTTGGCGAGGTCGCAGGCCATGAAAACGGCTTCACCGCCGGCTTTGGTGATGATGCCTACGGTTTCCTTGCCGTCGGCCACGTCGCGGCCCAGCACCACCACTCGCCCTCCTTCGGCCCCCAGGCGCACGCACACGGCCCGGCCAATGCCGGACGTCCCGCCCGTCACCAGGCACACTTTGTCTTTGAAACGCATCAGCAGCATGCTTGACGAAAAAGCCCTGCGCTTCTTCTGTTGCTGCTTTACGAAAGGGCCCGGCTCAGGGCTGACTTGGGGCCGAGGTCACCGGCGCTTGCGCCTTTTCGCACACCAACACCACGGGCCGGCCGCGCAAGTCGGTGGTGGCGAACAAGTAGATGTCGCCGCCCTCGCGGATGCCCGTGTGCCGACGAAAGTCAGCCACCGATTCCGGGAAATTGCGCGTGGTGACGTGGGCACGGGCTTCGGGGCCCAAGTAAGCTTTCAGGGCCGTGCCGTCGGCTTTTTCGGTGGCCAATACTTTGAAAATTCGGCCTGGGAAATTCGGCCGCAGGACGTCTGAGGTATAGAGGTGGCTGTTTTGGTGCAGCTTGAGCAGCTCGAAAGCAGTGCCGATGCTCTTGAAAGCGCCGGCCTTGAGCACCGCGGCGTTGGGCTCGTACAGGTACTGCTGGGCCTCGGCGTAGCGGGGCGTGGCGCGGGCCTCGCGGGCACGGTTGAGGCGGAACTCCTGCTGGGTGCCGTCGCGGCGCAGGTTGAGGGCGTAACGCTCGGGGTCCACGGCGGGCTCCTGGCCCAGTTCGTATAGCACTTCTTTGACTTCATTGTCAACGGCCACCACCCACAGGCGGCGCACGTGGCCCAGCCCTTGCACGGCGTGCTCAATGTCGAGCATGGGCGAAGTTTTGAGCAGCACGCGGTCGGCTTTGTGCAGCAGCAAGGGTAACAATTTCACCACATCGGGCTCGCAGTCGCGCAGCAGAAAAATCTTGCGAGCGGCGGTGTCCCGGCGGGCCGGGTCGAGATAGAGCCAGTCGTAGTGATGCGGGGTCGTTTTCAGAAAGTCCAGCGCGTCGGTGGCGTGCACGGCCACGTTCGGCACTTCGAGCTGGGCCAAGTTGTAGCGCACAATATTGGCCAGCTTGGGGTCGCGCTCCACGTAGTCCACGTGGGCCACGCGGGCGGCGAAGTGCACCGAGTCGGCCCCGAAGCCACCGGTGAGGTCGGCCAGGCGCTGGCCTTCCACCAAGCTGGCCTTGAAGGCGGCAGTGCGGGCCGAAGAGGCCTGCTCGACCGAGAGGGCCGGCGGGAAAATCAAGTCGGGGTTGTCAGCCCAGGCCGGCAGCTTGGCGCGGGCTTTCTGGCGGGCCTGTATCTGGCGCACCAGCTCCGGCACGGGCAGGCCGGGGTGGCGACGGGCTTGGAGGGCCAGGTGCGCGGGGTCGTCGTGCAAGTGCGCGGCTACGTAGCGCCTGGCCGCTTCGGGCAAGGGGTAGTCCATGGAAAAAGCTATACGAGAAAACCCGGCGTTTAGCGTAATGCCCAGCGCAAGGCCAGCTGCGGCTGGCCGGTGGGTGCCATGCCAATGCCTACCGAACTGGGCCGCAAGCGGGGCCATACGCCGCCGTGGGCCAGGTCATCGTTGTAGGCCTTCACCGCACGCTGCAAGTGCGTGTTGGTGTTGCGGTTGATGAACACCGTGGCCAGCACGCTGGCGGCAAACACGCCAAGCGCAACTTTCTGAGTGCTGTTGAAATACTGAGGGTCGCCGCCGGCAAAAATTTGCTGCCCGTACACGCCAAAAGAACCCAGTGCGACCAAACGGTCGACCAGAAAAATCGTTTTCTGGCGCTTGTATTTATCTAAGTAAGCTACCGCTTCGGCGTTGCCAGCCAAGAAAGGCCGCAGCTTTTGGCCGAAAAAACCGGCCGTTTGGTAGCTGTCGCCGCTGGCGCCGGGCGCCAGGAAATCGAAGTTGTGCTGGTGTCCGTTCAGGCCGCGCTCGGCGTCGGTGGGCTCGAGGCGGATGGTGGCAGGAGCCTGCTGGGCAAGGGCCGGCGCAAGGCCCAGAAACAACGCCATTGCGCCCGCAATGAGTAGTCGAAACCGCTGAGGCACCGACGACTGGTGAATGTTATACATGAAAGCAAAGATAGCGCGACCATGAGGCCCAAAATGGGAATGCAACCCTTTTTTCCGGCCCAGTCTCAACAAATAGCGGGGCTTATACGTTCAGGGCGAGCCGGCCGGCTATTGCCGGGCACGCAATCCCTCCATATCAATTCAGTTGATACCTCATTAACTATGGCAACATCTCCCATTTTCCGCCGCGCCCTTCAGGCCCTTCTGCCGGCTACTTTGCTGCTGGCCGCCTGCAGCAAAGACGATGAGCCCGCGGCTCCCGCCCCCGACCAGGGCAAGGTGCTGATTTCTCATGCCGCCGCCGCGGCTAACACGCAGGTGACGGCGTTTGTGAATGACCAACAGGTGGGCCAACTCAACTACGGCCAGTCGAGTGCTTACTTGAACGTGAACGCAGGCAACCAAACCTTGCGCATTAATAGTGGCACCCAGCAAGTAGCCACTCTGCCTATTTCGGTAGTTAAAGACCAGAGCTACACGGTATTTGCTTACTCGCCCACCGCCACTATTGGCAGCGTATTGCTGCTCCCCGTGCAGGACGACCTGACGATTCCTGCCACTGGAACTGCAAAAGTGCGCCTCGTGCATTTGGGCGTTGGAGCGTCTACGCCGGTGCGGCTATCGATTCCCGCTGCTACTCCAACCGGTGCCCCTACCGACCTGACGACTGATGTTGCTTTTGGTGCTGCTTCCCCCTTTGTTGTCGTTAACGCTGGCGCTCTGACTTTGTCTGTTACTTCCGCCGCGGCCCCCCGTACGCAGTTGGTGGCCGTGGGCGACGGTACCGGTACGGGCACGGCGACCACCAAGACGTTTGAATCGGGTAAAATTTATACCATTGTGGTGCGAGGCATTTCCGGCGGTGCTGTGCCACAGGCCCAGCAGATTCAGGCCATTATTATCGCGAATAACTAAGCACGCAATATTTTGCTTGCAGTGAAAAAGCCCCAGCCTGCCAGCCAGGGCTTTTTCGTATGGCCGCCCGAACAAATCAAGTATCTTTGCGGTTGAAACGCGAAACATCAACTAATCTGCATCATGGTGGAAACCACGACGAAAACGTACGTTCCGTACAAAGTAAAGGACATGAGCCTGGCCGAGTGGGGCCGCAAGGAAATCCGTTTGGCCGAAGCCGAAATGCCCGGTTTGATGAGCTTGCGTGAGGAGTTTGGTGCTGCGCAGCCTTTTAAAGGCGCCCGCATTGCCGGTTGCTTGCACATGACCATTCAAACGGCCGTACTCATCGAAACCTTGAAAGCGCTGGGCGCTGAGGTGACGTGGTCTTCTTGCAACATCTTCTCGACTCAGGACCACGCCGCGGCCGCTATTGCTGCAGCTGGCATCCCGGTGTATGCCTGGAAGGGCATGAACGAAGAGGAGTTCAACTGGTGCATCGAGCAGACGCTGTACTTCGGCGAAGACCGTCAGCCCCTGAACATGATTCTGGACGACGGTGGCGACCTCACCAACATGGTGCTGAACCAGTACCCCGAGCTGGCCGCTGGCATCAAAGGCGTGTCGGAAGAAACCACGACCGGCGTGTTGCGTCTGTATGAGCGCGTGAAAAATGGCTCGCTGCCTTTCCCCGCCATCAACGTGAACGACTCGGTGACGAAGTCGAAGTTTGACAACAAGTACGGCTGCAAAGAGTCGGCCGTGGACGCTATCCGTCGCGCGACCGACGTGATGATGGCCGGTAAAGTGGCCGTGGTGGCCGGCTACGGCGACGTAGGAAAAGGCACGGCTGCCTCGTTGGCCGGTGCTGGTGCCCGCGTTATCGTGACCGAAATTGACCCCATCTGCGCCCTGCAGGCGGCCATGGACGGCTTCGCCGTGAAGAAACTGACCACTGCCGTGAAGGAAGCCGACATCATCGTGACGGCTACCGGCAACTGCGACATCCTCACCGAAGAGCATTTCCGCAGCTTGAAAGACAAAGCCATTGTCTGCAACATCGGTCACTTCGACGATGAAATTGACATGGCGTGGTTGAACAAAAACTACGGCCACACTAAGGACACCGTGAAGCCCCAGGTTGACATCTACACCATTGAAGGCAAAGAGGTAATCATCCTCGCCGAAGGCCGCCTCGTGAACCTGGGCTGCGCCACCGGCCACCCTTCGTTCGTGATGTCGAACTCGTTCACCAACCAGACTCTGGCTCAGCTGGAGTTGTGGGAGCGTGCCGACCAGTACGAAAACCAAGTGTACACCCTGCCCAAGCACTTGGACGAGAAAGTAGCCCGCCTGCACCTCGCCAAAATCGGTGTGGAGCTGGACGAACTGACCCCCAAGCAAGCCGACTACATCAAGGTATCGGTGGAAGGCCCGTTCAAGTCGGACCTGTACCGCTACTAGAAACGTCGCTTCTTGCACGTAGAAAAAAGCCCCGCCGTTATTCGGCGGGGCTTTTTTTGTGGCAGCAGCAAGGTGCTTTGTGGTGGAATTATAGGGGGCAGGTTGCCATAACACTTCGCATCGGCCCCGCGAGCAAGTTGCCGTTGCTTGTGAGCAGCGGTTTTAGGGGCTGTGCATTCGTAGCGTGGACTCTGCGAGTCCGCGTATAGCAGAACGGCCCAGGTAACGCGCGGACTCGCAGAGTCCACGCTACGCCCACTTAATAGACCTCAATCTCCGTTAAAATTATTACTTCATCGGCCCCAGCATCCGTTTGGCCATCTGAAGCAGCCGATGCAGCCGGAGCAGCGGCCTCGTTGGTAGGCGCGGCCGCGTTGCCCGCCGTAGTCTTTTGGCTTTTGCGTGCTTTGCTCGCCGCATTGAGGGCCAGGCCCAATCCTGCCACAACTGCCGCGGCCAGCACCGGATGCTTCTGCATCTTCACGTAGATGCTGCCCGAGCGAAACCAGCCTTGGTGCGAGCCATTTTCCTTAAGGCCATAACCGGCTTTGTATAGCGCGCTGGTTTGCGGGTTGACTGACAGCCGGGCGGGGTCCACTTGGCCGGGGTCGGTTATCACTTCCATCAGCTTGTCCATGAAGCGGGGGGCCACGTCGCCCAGCATCTTCAGCACCTTGGCTTGGCCGCCCACGTACATGTCGCGCTTCGGGTGGGCGGCGGCAAAGAGGATGGCCTCTGCAACTGTATGGGGCGGGTACACCATGCCGCGGTGCGCCACCTGATGCTCGTAGTAGCTCTGGGCGTGCTCGTTGTAGGGCGTGTCGATGCGGCCAGGGTGAACGAGTGTGACTGAGACAGGAGCTTTTTCCATTTCCAGTTCCATGCGCAGAGCATCGGTCCAACCGTGCACGGCGTGCTTGGCGGCGCAGTAGGTGCTTTGCACGGGCGTGGCGCGGTCGCCAAAAAAGCTGCCTATGTTGATGAGCGCGCCGGGCGTGCCGCGCTGCTTGAAGTGTTCCACGGCCGTGCGCGAGCCGTACACGACCCCCCAGTACACGGTGTCGAACATGCGCCGCTGGTCTTCAATGGTGACTTGGTCGCAGCGGCCGAAGATGGAAAGGCCGGCGTTGTTGACCCAGGTATCGAAGCTGCCAAACTCAGCAATGGCCGCCTCGGCTATGTGCCGCACGTCTTCCTCGATGCCGACGTCGGCCCGGACGGCGATGGCTTGGCCGCCCTGTGCGCGAATCTCCTCGGCTAGCTGCTGAAGGGCTTCTTCGTTTCGGGCGGCCAGGACTAGCTTGGCGCCGGCTTCGGCCGCCATGCGGGCCGTGACGAGCCCAATGCCGCTCGAAGCGCCGGTAACGACAATGGTCTGTTGGTCTAGTGGTTTGAGGGCAATCTTCATAAAGCTGGGAATAAAGTGAGGTAGAACACCCCCTTTTGTACGCAGCTTCGGATGGCTAAAAACACGGATTTGGGCCGTAGAAAACACGGAAAAACGTTCTGCGTGCAATGGCCGAGCGCGACGAGCGAGTTTTTCCTAAGTAGAGTCGAAAGCGTGTTTGGTATTTTTGTTTAGGTCATGCTGAGCGCAGTCGAAGCATCTCTACTGCAAAGAGTAAACCAATTACTGCTACTGCGGGAGAGATGCTTCGGCTGCGCTCAGTATGACGTTCCAAGGGTATTGCTGGGATGACCAACTAAATACCGAATAGAGCTTTTGTGGAGGGCGCTAGACTAGATATGTAAAGCCGCGCACAGCAACCACAGAAACTATCGGGTCTACTCCACAACTACGCTTACGCCTAAGGCCTCGCGCACCGCGGGTGCCACTTGCGTACCAAATAGCTCGATTGACCGGAGCACACTAGCGTGCGGAATGCCTTCCAGCACTAGTTGGGCTAGAAAGCGGGTGTTGTTGAACAGCCCGTGCAGATTCAGCAGCTTGGCTGTGATTTCCTGCGGCGTACCGACGAACAACGGCCCCTGCGGCCCGCGCAGAAAATCGAAATGCCGACGGTCCATGGGCGACCAGCCGCGCTCACGACCGATGCGGTTCATGAGCGTGGAGTAAGGCGGGAAAAACTCGTCGGCTGCTTGCTCGGACGTTTCGGCCACGTGGAAGTGGCAGTTGAGGCAAAGCGGCAATAGAGCCGCGTTGTGACCGGCCTTCTGAGCTGATTCTCGGTAGAGTTCGGCGAAGGGCACGTAGCGGTCGGGCGAGCCGCCGAGGATGGCAATGGTGAGGGGCAAGCCCAGTTTGCCGGCCCGTACGGCCGAAGCGGGCGTGCCGCCAATGCCTATCCAGACCGGGATTTTGGCTTGTGCCGGGCGTGGGTACACGCCTTGTGCGGCAATGGGGGCCCGGTGCTTGCCCTGCCAGGTTACCACTTCTGCGCCATTGATGTTGAGCAGTAGGCTCAGCTTCTCGACAAACAACTCGTCGTAGTCGTTGAGGTCGTAGCCAAATAGGGGGTAGGATTCAATGAATGAGCCGCGGCCGGCGATAATCTCGGCCCGGCCGCCGGAAATCAGGTCCACCGTGGCGAAGTTCTGGAACGTGCGCACGGGGTCGGCGGAGCTAAGGACCGTGACGGCGCTGGAGAGGCGAATGCGCCGGGTGATGGCAGCGGCCGCGGCCAGGATGACTTCGGGAGAGGAGATGATGAAGTCGGAGCGATGGTGCTCGCCGAGGGCCAGCACGTCGAGGCCCACTTCGTCGGCGCGCTTGGCCAGGGCCAGCAGTTCTTGCATGCGTTGGTGGGCGGCGTGGTCCTGGCCAGCCACGTGGGCCGGCGCCACTTCGCCGAATGAGCTAATGCCTAATTCCATGAGATGAGTAGTCGGGTTGGGGAACAACGGAGACGTGCGCAGGCCGCGAATTGTTTGCACGCAGGCAGGGGTGTCATTTCTTGCGCGGGCCGAGTAGCTTTGTTTTATGCACAAGTTCTACTTTCTGGGGTTGCTACTGCTCGCAGCAGAACCCTCAATGGCTCAGGCACCGGCCGCGCCGGCCGCCGGCCTAGCACCGCTCACGGTTGATAAAATCATGCGTGACCCGGCGCAGTGGATGGGAACTTCGCCCGCCAACGTGTACTGGGGTGAGGACGGACGCCGCATTTACTTTTCCTGGAACCCCACCAAGGAACGGCGCGACTCGCTGTACCAGGTAGCGCCCACGGGCAGCGCGGCGCCGCGCAAAGTGAGCGTGCGTGAGCAGCGGGCGTTGCCCGCCAGCAGTGGCGTGTACAATGCGGCGTATACCCGCAAGGTGTACGAGCGCGACGGCGACATCTACCTGCTGGACCTGAAGACGCAGAAGGTGCGCCGTGTGACCAACACCGCCGAGCGCGAGAGCAACCCAACGTTTGCTATGCTGGGCCAACTGGTGAGCTACGTGCGGGCTCAAAACCTGTACACCTGGGACCCTAGCACCGGCGAAACCACCCAGCGCACCGACTTCCGCAAGGGCAGCAAGCCCGCCAGCACCCTGCCTACTGATAAGGCCGAGCGGTATTTGCGGGCCCAGCAGCTGGCGCTGTTCGACGTGGTGCGGCTGCGCGACCAGGACCGGCAGGCGCGGGAGCGGCAGCAAAAGGCCCTGGCCGGGCTCCAGCCCAAAATCATTTACCTCGGGACGCAGTCCGTGGACAACCTGCAGCTCAGCCCCGACGGCCGCTACGTGACCTACCGGCTGGGACAGGAGCCGAAAGACACCAAAGTGGCGCTGGTGCCCAGCTTCGTGACGGCTTCGGGGTTCACCGAAGACATTTCGACGCGCACCAAAGTCGGGGCTTCGCAAACAGCCTATGAAATGGGCCTCTACGACATTGCCCGCGACACCACGTTTGTGCTGGGTTACACTGAGCTGAAAGGTTTGGACGAGCAGCCGGCGTACCGCAAGGAATATAAGATGCCGGTCAAATCTCCCATGCCGGCCGATTCGGCCAAGGCGGCCATGGCACGCAAGCCCAAGAAGTCGGCCACCGAATTGCGGCGCGTGCAGCCATTCGGCCCGTATTGGTCGACCGACGGAAAGCAGGCTTTCCTGGTGATGCGCACCGCCGACAACAAGGACCGTTGGATAGTGAGCCTGGACCCCGCCACCCAGAAAATTAAACTGCTCGACCGGCAGCACGACGACGCTTGGATTAGCGGGCCGGGCATTGGCAACGGGCCGGGCAACGTGGGCTGGATGCCTGACAACCGCCGCGTCTGGTTCCAGAGCGAGGAAACCGGCTACAGCCACCTCTACACCGTGGACGCTACCAGCGGCCAGAAAAAGGCCTTAACGAGCGGCAAATTCGAAATCCAAAGCGCCGAGCTGAGCCGTGACCGCAAGACGTGGTACCTCATTGCCAACGCCACCCATCCCGGCGAGCAGCACTTCTACCACCTGCCTGTGAACGGTGGCAAGCTCGAGCAACTGACCACCCGCCCCGGTGCCCACGAAGTCACGGTGTCGCCCGATGGCCGCACCCTGGCCGTGCGCTACAGCTACACCAACAAGCCCTGGGAACTGTACGTGATGGACAACAAGCCCAAGGCCAAGATGCGCCAGCTCACCCACAGCACCTCGGCCGAGTTTGAAAGCTACGCCTGGCGCGACCCGGAAATCATCACCATTAAAGCCCGCGACGGGGCCGACGTGTACGCGCGCCTCTACCGCCCGGCCAGTCCCGTGGCCCAGGGCCCGGCCGTGATTTTTGTGCACGGCGCCGGCTATTTGCAGAACGCGCACAAGTACTGGAGCAACTACTCACGCGAATACATGTTCCACAACCTGCTGGTCGACAAGGGCTACACGGTGCTCGATATTGACTACCGCGGCTCGGCCGGCTACGGGCGCGAGGTGCGTACGGGCATCTACCGCTACATGGGCGGCAAAGACCTCACCGACCACGTGGACGGCGCCAAGCTGCTCACAGAAAAGTACGGCGTCAGCCCGGAGCGCATGGGCATCTACGGCGGCTCCTATGGCGGCTTCATCACGCTCATGGCCATGTTCACGCAGCCCGACGTGTTTCGGGCCGGGGCCGCGCTGCGCTCCGTGACAGACTGGGCGCACTACAACCACGGCTACACCGACAACATCCTCAACGAGCCCTACAACGACTCCATCGCCTACGCCCGCTCGTCGCCCATCAACTACGCCAGCGGCCTGAAGGGCGCCCTACTCATGTGCCATGGCATGGTGGACACCAACGTGCATTTCCAGGATATTGTGCGCCTTTCGCAGCGCCTGATTGAGCTGAAAAAGGATAACTGGGAGCTGGCCGTGTACCCCGTCGAAGACCACGGCTTTATAGAGCCCTCGTCGTGGACCGATGAGTACAAGCGTATCCTGAAGCTGTTCGAAACTAACCTTAAACCAGCTGGGGGAAATGGAAGTGCGGGGCAGTGACACTTGCAATGTTATTGAAAACAGTGGTGCTCAGTTGAGCAGCTGTGAAAATATTGTGAAGGGGAGAAAAAGACATCGGGCGGGCCCCCGCGTAGCACGTAATAGCTACGCGGGGGCCCGCCCGATGTCTTTTTCTTCTGCCTGACTATTTCTTCGGAGTTGCTTGAGGCTTGGCTTTAACTGGTTCAGGTAAGCGGGACATATACGACAGTACGTACTGGTTCTGAGGGAAAAATTTCAGAGTGCGCTGACCGTAATGCCTAGTAAGGACTAGGTCACCTAGTTCCGAGAAACACTCGGTTTGGTATTCGAGGGCACTTTGGTAGATGTCATCGGTTTTCCATGAAGGCACGGCATTGAGGGTGAACAGGAAGCGCGAAAGGTTGTAAGCCGCCAGCTTCCACTGACCTTTGTCCATCTGCATGGTAGCCAATTTGTAATATGACTCGCTAAAGTTTAAATAAATCGCGCAGGTGGCTGCGTCTTCGCGTCCGTAGGTATCGAGCATCTCAATAAGACGCTGGTAGGCTGCGTAGCTCTGGTCTTTGCCATCCGGAACCCGGTAGAGTGACCGCGCATACAGGCTAAGAAGTTTGGGAGAGACTAGCTTCTCGCCAACGAATGGCTTTAAATGTGCCGCTGCTTCGGCATACTTTCCGGCCTCATAATCGTATTCTGCCTCGGCTACTTCAGCAGCATGAAGCAAGGGCCGAGGCTTTTTATCTGCACTTGGACTGCGCTTATTCAAGTCGGTATTGCTGACCGGTTGGTCGTCGGCTACCGTATTAAAATACTTTATGTTGGCAGGAAAGGCACAGTCAGCGTTTACAAGCTTCCACTGCGCCTGGCTGGAAAGCGAAGCCATTAGCAGCACTACCACTGTAAGCCAGCAATACTTCACGAAGGGCATAATCATTGGCGAGAGGTTCACAGCTTCACGGCGGGCGTCACGCCCATGTTGACGTAGCAGAAGCTCCACACGTCGGCCCACTCCTCAATCAGTAGCTTGGTGCTCTTACCGGCGCCGTGGCCGGCGTTCACATCCACTCTAATGAGGGTAGGGTTGGGGCCGGCGTTGGCGGCTTGCAGGGCGGCGGCGTACTTGAAGGAGTGGGCGGGTACCACCCGGTCGTCGTGGTCGGCGGTGGTGATGAGGGTAGCGGGGTAGGCGGTGCCGGGCGTCAGGTTGTGCAGGGGCGAGAACTGGCGCAGGTTTTCGAACTGGGCGGGGTCGTCGGAAGTGCCGTATTCGGGCGCCCAGTTCCAGCCGATGGTGAATTTCTGGTAGCGTAGCATGTCCATCACGCCCACGGCAGGCAAGGCCACTTGGCACAGGTTCGGGCGCTGATTCACTACCGCGCCCACCAGCAGGCCACCGTTCGAGCCACCGGCAATGGCGAGATGTTTGGTGTCGGTGTAGCCAGTGGTTTTGAGATACTCGGCGGCGGCAATGAAGTCGTCGAACACATTTTGCTTGTGCGGCGTCATGCCGGCCTGGTGCCACGCTTCGCCGTACTCGCCGCCTCCGCGCAGGTTGGCTACCGCCAGAATGCCGCCGTTTTCAAGCCACAGCATGCGGGCCACTGAGAAGCTCGGCGTGAGCGACACGTTGAAGCCGCCGTAGGCATAGAGGTACGTCGGGGTTTGGCCATTGCGCTGCACGTCCTTGTGGTGCACAATGAACATGGGAATGGGCGTGCCGTCCTTGCTCGGGTAAAAAACCTGCTCGGTCACGTAGTCCTGCGGATTTACGTCGACGCTTGGGGCCCGAAACACCGTGCTGGTGTTGCTGGCCAGGTCGTACTGGTAAATGGTGGTGGGGTAGGTGAACGACGTGAAGGCGTAGTACACCACGGTGGCATCGCGCCGGCCGCCAAAGCCGCTGGCCGTGCCAATGGCCGGCAGCTGCACTTCGTGCTGAAACTCGCCCTGCTCCGAATACACCCGGACCTGCGAGCTGGCGTCGTGCAGGTAGCCGGCAATGAGGCGACCCCCAACGTGGCTCACGCTTTCGAGCTTGTGCTCGGTTTCGGGCAGCACGTCGTGCCAGTGGGCTTCCTCCGGGTGGCGCGGGTCGATGCGGACCACGCGGTAGCGCGGGGCCTGGTAGTTGGTGTACACCAGCACTTCGCCGCCCACGTTGCCAATCACCGTGTTGTTGAATTCGTACGAGGCCATCAGCGTGGCCCAGCTGTCGGCTTGCGCGGGGTCGGTGAGGTCGCGCACTTGCAGGCGGTTGCCGTCCGAGAGACCGTCGGTGAGGTACAGGACTAGGAACCGCTCGTCTTCGGTGGCGCCCGCAATGCGAAAGCCCAGGGCCATTTCTGGGTTCTCGTACACCAGCTGGTCCTCCGACTGTGGCGTGTTCAGGCGGTGGAAATACACTTTGTGAAACTCGTTCTTGCCCGACAGGTCGTTTTCGCCGGCTTTCGGCGCGTCGTAGCGGCTGTAGTAAAAGCCGTCGCGCACCCACGACGTGCCCGATACTTTCACCCACGTTAACTCCTCGGGCAGCAGCTGCTGGGTAGCGAGGTCCATGATGCGTACCTGGTTCCAGTCGGAGCCGCCGCTGCTGGTGGCGTAGGCCAGGTAGCGGTGGTCGTGGCTGAATTCGATGCCGGCCAATGCGGTGGTGCCCTCGGCCGAAAACTGGTTGGGGTCGAGCAGCACCTGGGGCGCGTCGTCGCCGCGCTGGCGGTAGAGCACGGCTTGGTTTTGCAGCCCGTCGTTCTTGCTGTACACCAGCTCGTCGCCCACTTGTTCGGGCACGCCGTAGCGCTCATAATTCCACATGGCCGTGAGGCGCTCGCGGATGTTGTCCCGAAAGGGAATCTGGCCTAGGTACCCGAAGGTGACCTTGTTTTGCTCGGTGACCCAGGCCGTGGTTTCGGGTGAGTCAAGGTCTTCGAGCCAGCGGTAGGGGTCGGGGATGGCAACGCCGAAATAAGTGTCGGTAACGTCGGATTTAGGGCTGTTCGGGTACTGCACGGCGGGTGGTGTCGGGGAGGGCTAGCCGGTCCTTGCGGGTGGGTTCGGCTTGTTCCGGGGTGGTGGCTTCGGTGAGGGGCTGGCGGCGCGGCAGCGTGTTTTGGGACGGCTGCGTGGTGGCGCGGCAGGCCGTGGCAAGCACCAGCGCCAGCAGCGCCAGCCGACAAGAAGCAGCTTTCATAAGGAACGGATAAAAGGAACGGCCGTTGCCGACGCGAAAGAGCCCGGCGGGCATACGCGCTGGGCTACCGAAAGTTAATCCATCTGCACGTCATCGGCCGTGGGCTTCGACTGCCCTTGGATGGCTGGCGCACCCGTCGGCTGAGGCGCTTGATTATCAACTTCAGTTTCAACCATCGGCTGGGCCGATACTGAGGCCACCAGCTCGGGCAAGTTGCTGCGCAGCCACCGCAATTCCTCGTCTACGCGCTGGCTCACCAAACGCTCCACTTCCAATCGTTGCGCTGAGCTAAGCTGGTCGTTGACTTGAGCGGCCGGCGCCTGAGCGGCCGATGGGTCGGGCGCGGCGGCCAGCACCAAGGCTTCGGCGCGTTTCACGCGGGCCACCGAGTCGGCCACGGCGGCGCTGGTTTCGGCAGCCGCGGCTTGGGCCGCCTGAGCGGCTTGCTTGGCGGTCAGAGTTTCGCGGCGCTGCTGGCGGCGCCACTGGCCCAGCGTCACGCGCAGCATGATGTAAAGCACCAAGCTCAGAATGCCCAGAATGAGTGCCAGCGGCGCCGCAAACCGGTCGAGCAAGCTGCCCGAGTTGGCGGCCTTCCCTGTGGCCGAGTTGCCAGCGGCGTCGCGCTCGGCGGCGGCTTGGGCTTCGGCGGCTTCGGCCGGGCCGAGGGCTACCGCGCCAGTGGCCGTGGTGTCGGGCGTTTCGGGTGTCATAGCGCTGGGCACGTCGCCGAGCGGGGTGCCGCTTTCCACGTAGTTGGTCAGGGCGGTTTCGAGGGCAGCCACGCGCTCCATGCGGGCGGGGTCGCGGCGGCGGGCCGGCGAGCCTTTCAGCTTCGTAACAATGGCTTTGGTTAGCGCGGCCAGGCGGGCCTGGTTGTCCTTCTTGCCTTGGTAGATGTTGCCGCGGCCTTCAATGGGCTGATACAGCAGGCTGTACACGCGCAGGCTGTCGGGCCGAATGCTGGCGGCCAGCGCGTCGAGGTTGCCGGCTTCGCAGCGTACGGTGTTTTTTAGGTTGGGCCGGCCCGCGTCGTCGTACACAAACCGCACCGTGGCGCACCACACCTGCACCTTGGCCTCGTCGAGCGTGGGCTGGCCCAGGGGCGTTTGGGCGCGCAAAGAGCTACTAAACCCCAGTAGCACAACGGCTAGTAGAAAGTGCAAAGCAAGGCGTGAAGTCATGATTACAACGAATTTTACCGGAAAGTACGGCGTTGAACACGACTTTTTATGGCTTTGGGTAATGTCTGTGCCGCCACCTATAAAGCCCGAGATAAGCTCCCCTGAAAGCTTGTGGGGGAAAAGCGTCTTTTCCAAAACGTAGTTACCGGTTGATAGAATCAGTAGAATTCAGGCAGTCAATAGGCAGGCTGACAGTTAAGTATTTTTACCAATTCATAATCGTAGTTACCCAGGATTTACATCTGATAACTGCTTGGCTATTAGACAGTGCTATCTGCTACACTGCTGCTTTTGGTGTAATCTGTGGAATCTTGCTTAAAACGGAAAAGTACAACTTATTTTGTCTTGGCTTAGTGACAGCCGCTTGCCAAGTGGAAGAGGTGGGCGTTGGCATGACTGGCTTTCTGCTTTCGTGCGGGCTTGCTCTGATACCTGTTGATTTAGCACAGGTTCCACGCAACGTCTTTCTCAGGGAGCGCGCAGTAGAAGGAACGCAAACCTGCTCTAAATGAGGTGAAAAAATTGCTGGGGTGGCTCATGAGTGCTGAAGGCACGGTCGCTTCCCAAGATAAGCTGAACAATGCGCGACGCTAATTGAACCGGGCGTGGGAGCGTGCGCAGCGCTGCCGGGCGAAGGCAAAAAGGAACACAAAATGCTGATTGGCAGCGATAAGCTCGTCGCTAGAAATAGTTCTATTTCAGTTGTCGTAAATTTTTCAAAAAAAACGCGGTTTTCGTCGGCTGCTTTTTGGGGTTCATAGGCTCATTATTGGCGTTCAACTAAAACGTCGCCTTTTGTTTAACTTTTATATATAAAATACTCAACAAGTTACCGTAGTATTGCGGTGTTCCAGGCGTTGTTCCGTCGCGCCGTGGGCTTCATGCACATCCACTTATCTTTTTTCAACCCGCATTTTATGAAGCTAACCGCATACCCATTTCACGCCGCCACGGGGGAGCTGCTGCCCGTGTACCGTGACGCTTACTTGAGGGGCGACTTATCGCAGGAAAACACCCGACTGGTTGACGCCTATCTGAAAAACGATGCCGCAAGCGCCGGCCAAACCTGGCAGCGCTTCCACAACATGCAGCAAACCGGCGAGCAAGTGCAGGCCGTTGGCTGGATGCAGCGCCAGCTGACTTTGGCGCGCACTTCGCCCAAGCGGGTGCGCCAACGAGTGGCGGGTTTGGTTGCCATCGCGGCCCTGGCGGGCGGGGCTGTATTTGCCAACACGGGTGCCGACGCCACGGCCGGCGTGGCCGAAGCGCCTGCCGCAACCAGCGCCATGCGCATGGCCACCGTTAGCGGCAGAATTTTGGATGAAAACGGCCGGCCCATAATTGGGGCCACTGTGTTCGAAAAGGGTTCTTCGAGGGGCGTGAGCACCAACGCCAATGGCGAGTACGCCCTAGCGGTGCCCGCCGGCCAAGCCACCACGCTCGCGTATGGCTTTGGTGGATACGTGGACGAGGAAATCAACATAAACGGCCGCGGCAGAACCGTGGAAAACGTGACCCTGGTACCCAATTACGACGCGCCTGCCAAACCTGCCCGCAAAACCAAACGCTGGTTCTGGTTCAACTAATCCGTCGGGCCGTGGTGCTGACGACGGCTCTATTCATTGGCCGTAGACGCACCACGTGCTTGTTTTCTTATTCGCTTCTTTCATATCAGTACAAATTTTCTAGTGGCTTACTCAACTAATTCTCCCGCCGGCCAAGCCGTGCAAAACATCATCAACGACTTACCGCAGTTGCTGGCCGTGGCCATTGTTGAGGTGCAGTCGGGCATGTGCTTGGCGTCGCACTCGAACTCGCCGAGCTTCAACCCGGAAACGGCAGCTGCCTACAACACCGAAGTGGTGAAGCAGAAGCAGAAGGCCATGTCGGCCCTCAAGCTCAGCGGCGAAAAGATTGATGACATCCTCATCAGCCTCACAAACCAGCTGCACCTGATTAACTTGCTCGACGACGGCAAAAAATTCATCTACCTGGCCGTCAACGCCCGCGACACCAACCTGGCCATTGCCCGCGACGTGCTCCGCCAGCAAGTCGATTTGCTCAAATAGCGTCCGCTGAGACGTATTTGCTTGCCTGCTTACAACCACAAAAGTCACTCCGTTAGGGGTGACTTTTGTGGTTGTAAGCAGGCAATTTGCGGTTTTAGGTGGCTGCTTCGGCGGCCTTGGCCTGCATCACGGCGCGGGCCAAGGCCAGGTTGGTGTCGCGCGTGCTCACCATGAGGTGCACGAAATGGCGCTGGCCGGGCAGCAGGCGCAACACGTGCCACTGGCTGCTCAGCGTTATGAGAATGTCCTCGATGGCTTCCTCCGAGGCCAAGCCCATGGCCTGCAGGGCCAGTTGTTTCTGCTTGATGACTTCGGCGTTGTAGGCAGCGGCTTTGGCGGGGTTCGACTTGCCCGTGACATGGTGCGTGGCCAGCAGCTCGCCCGAGCGAAGCTCCACCACCGACACGGCCAGCAGTTCGGGCAACTCCCGCAGAATGCCGCCGAGCAGGGCCCCAAAGCGGGCCTTTTGGCCCGCCCCAACCGAGCGGGCATAGGTTATTTTTGGCAAAATGGGGTCGGTGTTGTCGTCAGTGAAGCGGGAAAGGAACGGTATTTTCATTGAGCGATATAAGCAAAGTTAACTATAATCAATCTCGGTATTGTCCCCGATGTTGAGGGAGTGGTTCATGCCGCGGAACGAGGCGTCGGAGCCCACGATGCAGTCGTGCATCACGGCCGAGCGCAGCTCGGAGTAGCTGCCAATGATGGAGTCGCTGAGGATGGTGTTTTGAATGATGGTTTTGTCGCCGATGGCCACGTTGGGGCCGATGATGGACTGCGAAATTCGACAGCCCCGGCCGATGCTGACCGGCGGGATAATCACGGCGTCGGGAAACTCGGAGTAGTCGCGGCCTTCCAAAAACTCGGCCGTGTTGAGCAAGCGGGCATTCGCTTCGAGCAGGGTTTCCTTGCGGCCGCAGTCAAACCAGTTGTCCACCGAAGCCGTGGTCATCACTTCGCCTTCCTCAATCATGTGCATGAGCGCGTCGGTGAGCTGGAACTCGCCGTGGGTTTTCACGTCGGTTTCGCGCAGCCACTCCAACGCCTGGGCCAGCTTTTCGGGGTAGGCCAGCTTGTAGAGGCCCACCATGGCGTAGTTCGACTTCGGAATCTTGGGTTTCTCCACCACCTTGCTCACGCGGCCGTTGGCCGTTTCCACCAGCCCAAACATGCTGGGCGTTTTCACCTCCTTCACGGCCAGCACCGAGCCGGGCGTGGCCAGCAGCGCGGGCAGGTCCACGTCCACAATGGTGTCGCCGAGCAGGATGAGGACGCCGTCGGGGTCGTGGCGGAACTCCTCGCGGGCCAGCCACAGCGCGTGGCCCAGGCCCTCGCGCGGCTCCTGCACCACAAAGGTGGCTTGCAGGTCGGGGTAGTGGCGCCGCACGTAGCGCACAATTTTGTCGCCGAGGTAGCCCACGATGAACACAAACTCCGTCAGGCCGGCCCCGGTGAGGCGGTCGATGATGTGGCCCAAAATGGTGTTGCCGGCCACCGGAACCAAGCTTTTGGGCTGGGTGTGGGTGTGGGGGCGCAGGCGCGAGCCAATGCCGGCGACGGGAATAACAGCTTTCATTGCGCGGGGCTGTAATGAAGAATGTTGGAAGACGATAGTAAGAAGGCACTTGGTGCCGCAGTGCAGCAAGCTACAACTAGTAAGCCCAAGCTACGTACTTTGCGCCAAGCCGGAACCAAACCGGCGCAGCGGCCGGAGGTTTTGGCCGCAGTACCCTTCACGCTTCACCCATTCTCTTTTTTCAACATGAAACGCTTTCTTCTTTATTTCGTGGGCCTGGCCCTGTTGCTCACTCAGTCGTCGTGCGGCTTCAACGCCATGACGCAGAAAGAGCAGGCCGTGAAAGGCCAGTGGGCCAACGTGCAGAGCGCCTACCAACGCCGCGCCGACCTCATCCCGAACCTGGTGAACACGGTGAAAGGCGCCGCCAAGCAGGAGCAAGCCACCCTCACGGCCGTCATCGAAGCCCGGGCCAAAGCCACCAGCGTGCAACTCAACGCCGACCAGCTCACGCCCGAAAACATCGAGAAATTCCAGGCCGCCCAAAGCCAGCTTTCTTCGGGATTGGGCCGTTTGTTGGCCGTTTCGGAAAACTACCCCGAGTTGAAAACCAACGCCAACTTCCAGGAGCTGCAAGCCCAGATTGAGGGCACCGAAAACCGCATCAACGTGGAGCGCAACAAGTTCAATGCCGTGACCAACGACTACAACGGCACGGTGAAGTCCTTCCCCAACAACCTGTTTGCCAAGATGTACGGTTTTGCTGAGAAGCCTTACTTCGAAGCCGACCCCGCCGCCAGCAAGGCGCCCACTGTGCAGTTTTAAGACATTCGATAGCCCGTCATGCCGAGCTCAGGCGAAGCATGACAGGCTGTTTGTCAAGGCTTAATCTATGACTTCCCCACTCACTCCCGCTCAGGACGAGGCCTTGGTGGCTGCCATTCGGCAGGCCGAAACCACGACGTCGGGCGAAATTCGGGTGCACCTTGAAGACACGTGCCCCACGCCCGAGCCGCTGGACCGCGCCGCCCAGGTATTTGCCGAGCTCAACATGCACAAAACGGCCGCCCGCAACGGCGTGCTGTTTTACATGGCGTGGAAAAGCCGGCAGTTTGCCGTCATCGGCGACGCGGCCATCAACTCGGCCGTGCCCGACGACTTCTGGGAAACCACCAAGGAAACCGTGCTGGAACAGTTTCGCCACGACAACTACGTGCTGGGCCTGGAGCGCGGCATCAAGATGGTGGGCGAGCAATTGAAGCGCTACTTCCCCTACGACCGTGCCACCGACCAGAACGAGCTGGACGATACCATTTCTTTCGGCGGCCCCAAGCCGTCTTCCGACGCATGAAAATTTCCGTGGCTAACGCCTGGGTGTTGAAGCCACTTCGCCCCGCGGCCCGCGCATGGGCGGCGCGTTCGGGTTGGCCGTTGCTGCTGGCCCTGCTGTGGCTGCTGCCCATGGTTGGCGCTTGGGCGCAGTCCCTGCCGCCGCGCCCCAACCCGCCGCGCTTAGTGAACGACCTAGCCGGCCTCATGCAGCCCGGCGAGGCCGAGCAGCTGGAGCGCAAGCTCGTGGCTTACGACGACAGCACGTCGTCGCAAATAGCGGTGGTGACGGTGGCCACCCTCGACGGGGCCGAAATAGCCGACTACGCCCAGCAGCTCTACGAGAACTGGGGCATCGGCCGCAAGGGTTCGAACAACGGCATTCTGGTGCTGGTGGCCAAGCAGGAAAAGGTGGCCCGCATCCAAACCGGCTACGGCCTGGAGGGCGCCGTGCCCGACGCCATCGCCAAGCGCATCATCAGCAACACGCTGGTGCCCGCCTTCCAGCAGAACCAGTACTACGCCGGCCTCGACCGCGCCACCGACCAGCTCATTGCCCTCGCCAAGGGCGAATACAAAGCCGACCCCGCCGACGCCCGGCCCCGGCCCCGGCGTGACCGGGGCGGTTCGGGCCCGCCGTTCTGGCTCATTATCGCCATTCTGGTGCTCGTCTTTTTCTTCCTCAGCCGGCGCGGCGGCGGTGGAGGCCGCGGCAACCGCGGCTTTGGCGGCGGGTTCGTGCCACCCATCATCTTCGGTGGTGGTGGCTTCGGAGGCGGCTTTGGCGGCGGAGGCGGTGGCTTCGGAGGTGGCGGTGGTGGCTTCGGCGGCTTTGGTGGTGGCAGCAGCGGCGGCGGCGGCGCCAGCGGCAACTGGTAGAAACTGCTCGCCGTCTCGTCATTGCGAGCGCAGCGCAGCAATCCGTCCTGGTCTCAGCGACTAGCCTTTCACTGTGATACCCTTTTATTAAAAAGCCCCAGCACTGCGCAGTGCTGGGGCTTTTCACGTTTGAGGGCTGCTCACTGAGACCAGGACGGATTGCTGCGCTGCGCTCGCAATGACAGCCGTTGCCTAATGGTCGCTGCGCACACCGGCGGGAATGGCCACGGCCAGCCGGTTTTCGGCGGGCGGCACGGGGCAGGAATAGCCGTGATTGTAGGCGCATAACGGGTTATAAGCGCGGTTGAAGTCAACCAGCAGGGTGGTGCTGCCGGCTGGCGGAATTCGCAAGTCGATGAAGCGGCCGCCGCCGTAGCTGCCGTGGCCGTTGGTGAGGTCTGCGAAGGGCAGGAACAGGTAGTCGGCAAGGTCGGGGCCCTTCAGTGGGTCCACGCTCTGGTACACGCTCAGGCGCTGCGGCTGGCCTTGCAGCTCAAAGCGCAACTCGCCGTATTTCCGGTAGAGCGGGCGCCGGCTGGTGCTGGTTTCCATGGCAAAGGGCTGCGAGGTGGAGTCGCGCACGAAAGTGGCTTCCACGTAGTAGGCGTAGTCGGTGGGGTAGAAGGGCAAGGTCTTAAATGCGCGCCGCTCGGCCGGCGTAAGCGGCGTCTCTTTCGGGTTCTTGAATTCCTTGTTTATCGTTTCCTGAAACTCTGCCACGCTTCGCTGGTGCGCGGCTGCATCCAGGCGGGGCGTCTGAGCCCGCAAAGTGAGGTTTCCCACAAGCAGGACGAGGGCAAAAAGCAAGAACTTCTTCATGTCCCAAAGCTAGGGAGCCAGCCGCCACTGCCGCGCCAGTCTCCTGGCGGCCCCGGCGTGCCAGCGCTCAACCTTTTGCGCGTGGCCTCAGTATCAGCAGGTATTCCGCGGTGCTAGCGCTGCTGGGAATTTCCTCCACCCTTCCTTTCCCTCAATGCCATGAATGCTTCCCGCATCTCTCTGTTTGTCTTTCTTCTGGCCCTGGCCACCACGCTAACGGGCTGTGACGCCATCGGCAGCATCTTCAAAGCCGGCGCTTACACGGGCATCATTGCCGTGTTCATTATCGTGTTCCTGCTGTGGTTCATCGTGCGCAAAATGCGTGGCCCCCGCGTGTAGGCACTAGCCATCAACACCAACAAAAAAAGCGCGGCTCCGATGCGGGGCCGCGCTTTTTTTGTTGGTGTTTCAGAAGGTTTACGAAGCCGAGGGCTCTTCCACTTTCGTCTTGGGCATGGTGCCGATGATGTGGTCCCAGAGGGTGCTGCTCACGCCAAACGCCACCTCGTCTTGCCGATAGTGATGCTGGCTGTGGTGCGTCCACCACACTTTCAGGAAGTTTTTGGGTGGCGCGTAGGCGTGAATGGCGTAGTGCACAAACAGGTACATGGCGTAGCCAAACGTGAAGCCCGAAAGCAGCCCAAACGCGTAGGAGCCAAAGCTGAAGCGGAAGATGAAAAACAGCAGCGAGGCCACAAACACCGTCACGATGGGTGGCATGGCCAGCCGGGTTTTGTCTTTGGGGTACTCGTGGTGCACGCCGTGCAGGGTATACTGAAACTTGGCCCGGCCCGGCGTGGTGGCCGGAATGTGGTACAAGTAGCGGTGCACGGCGTATTCAGCGTAGGTAAAAGCCAGTAAGCCCACCAAAAACAGCCCCAGCGCCGACAAGCCCGACATGAAGCCGTGGGTGAGGCCGTAGTACAGGCTCAGGGCCGCCGTGGCCAAGAAAATGCTCACCGGCAACGCAATGTGCGTGTGCGAGAGCCGCTCCAGC
The DNA here is from genome assembly GCF_036388155.1 of Hymenobacter sp. Taxonomy (NCBI): domain Bacteria; kingdom Pseudomonadati; phylum Bacteroidota; class Cytophagia; order Cytophagales; family Hymenobacteraceae; genus Hymenobacter; species Hymenobacter sp. The sequence continues at coordinate 37,388 of NZ_DASVSI010000121.1, forward strand.
ACGGGGTTCTGGAACAGCTGGGCCGAGCCTTTGTGCTTGGGGCGCACCGGCGCCGGTGCGGCGGCGGGAGCGGGCATAACGTCTGGTTCTTTGGGAGATACGGACTGCATAGGGCTAGCTAACGACGAACGGTGTAAAGCGCAAAATTACGACGCGGGGGGCAATGTAGGGGGCAACGCAAAACCCGCGCCAGCCAACTGGGCCACCACGGCGGGCAGCGTGCACGCCGCCGAGCACCGCAACCGCGCCTGGGCATAAAACTTCAACCGGGCCCTTAGGGTTTCGCGCAACCACGCTTCGGCGCCCCCTGCGGCGGCCATGAGGGGGCGTTTGGCTACTTCGGCGGCCGGCAAGCGTGCGGCCAAGGCCTCCACCGGCACGTCGAGCCAGAGCGTGGGGCCCGCGCGGTTGAGCAGGGTCATGTTGTCGTGAAAGCAAGGCGTGCCGCCTCCGGTGGCCAGCACCAGCGGCGGGCCAGGGTGCGCCAACGCCTCGCGCAGCACCGCCGCCTCCACCGCCCGAAAGCCAGCTTCCCCCTCCGCCGCAAAAATCTCCGAAACGCTCCGCCCGGTGCGGGCCTCGATGGTGGCGTCCAAGTCCAGAAACGGACGGTTGAAATGGGCCGCCAGCTGCCGGCCCAGCGTGGTTTTGCCGGAGCCGGGCAAGCCTACCAAGCTCAAGTGGCCCGAGCCGCCGGGCGGAAATAGAGATTGTTGCACTGTTTGTCTACCGGTCAATGATTCAAATGAACGTCATGCCGAGCGCAGCCGAGGCATCTCGTGTGTGGTAGTAACTCTTTCCTTGCGATTGGATTACTGCCCCGAGCGAGATGCCTCGGCTCCGCTCGGCATGACGGTATGCCAACGCGGCTTTTAGCCCAGCTTGACGCGCGGGTCGAGCACGGCGTAGAGTACGTCCACCGCAATGTTTATCACCACAAACAGGGCGGCTACAAACAAGGTAGCGCCCATTACCACCGGAAAGTCGAGGTTTTCAACGGCCCGCAGCGTCACCGTGCCCAAGCCTTTCCAGTTGAAGATGTATTCGATGAAAAAGGCGCCGGCCATCAGCGAAGCCAGCCAGCCCGACACGGCCGTCACCACGGGGTTCAGGGCGTTGCGCAGGGCGTGGTGCAGCACGGTGGCGTTCTTGCTCAGGCCCTTGGCGCGCGCCGTCCGGATGTAGTCTTGGCTCAGCACGTCGAGCATGCTGGAGCGGGTGAGCTGCGTGATGATGGCCAGCGGCCGGATGCCTAGCGCCACGGCCGGCAGCAGCAGGTTGCGCAACACCAAGTGGCTCTCGCCCGTGAACGGGTCGGTTTCGTAGAGCTGCCCGGTCAGGCTCAGGCCCGTCCAGTGGCTCCAGTAGAAGCCGAAGGTGACGGCAATGGCAATGGCCGCCACGAATGACGGCACCGAAATGCCCAGCACCGACGTGCTCACCAGCACCCTATCCAGCCACGACTGGGGCCGCAGCGCCGCTGCCACGCCAAACGCCACCCCGCCCACGCTGGCAATGAGCATGGCCGCCAACGCCAGCCACATGGTGCCCGGGAAATAGTCGAGCAGAATGCTCAGCACGTCTTTGTTGCTCTGGAAGGAGCGGCGCAGGTAGGGCGTTTTCAGCACCACGGCCTGCGTGCCCAACGGCAGCAGCGCCACGCCGCCGTAGCGGGCGCGGCCGGCCGAGTCGCGCGGGTGCAGGCCCAGCGGCGACACGTCGTTGAGGTAGCCCGCCAGCCGCGTGGGCAACGGTTTATCGAGGCCCAGGTCGGCGGTAATGGCGGCTTTGGTGGCCAGGTCGGTGCGCTGGCCGGCCAGCAGGGCGGCCGGGTCGCCGGGCAGCACGTTGAACAGCAAAAACACCGTGCACGCCACGCCCACCAGCACAAGCAGGCCCTGGCCCAGGCGGCGAAGAATGAAAGAGAGCATACTTTAGGGTGTGGGGGTGGGAGGGCAAGAGGGTAGGCGGGAGGCCATGAGGACGACAAACTTTTGCCCTCCTACCCCCATACCCTCCTGCCCTAACGCTATTGCATCTTCTCCTCCACCTTCCCAATCGTGGGGATGTCGTGGTAGTGGTATTTCCCTTTGACCACGCCGTCCTTCAGCAGGATGAAGCCGGGGTTGGAGCGAATCATCGACTTGAGGACCGTGGCGTCGGCGTAGTAGAAGGGCACGGCGAAGTTGGCGTTGTGCCGGAACACGTCAAACTCGGCCGGGCTGCTGCTCGTGATGATGAGCGGCGTGATGTTGAGGCGCGACTGCTTGGCGTCGGCGAAGAGCTTGTTTATCAGCGCGTGTCGGTCGCGGTCCGACTTGTCGGTATTTTGCACGATGAGCACCAGCTTGTTGCCGCGCAGCAGCTCCTGGGTATAGTCGCCCTCGTCGCTCCACACGCGGAAGTCGGTGATTTTGGGGCCATCCTCCGGGTTGAGGGCCACCATGCTCTTGTAGGTCCAGGTGGAGTCGGGGTAGGTGGTGAACTCCTGGGTTTGCCCGCCCTTCTCCATGATGTATTTGTAGCGCAGCGGGGCGCTGGCCTTCATCAGCTGGCCAATGTTGTTGCCGATTTTGTAGGGCAGAAAGTCGAAATACGGCAGGTGGCCCAGCGCCCGCACCCCAATGCCGATGGCAATGGCCGAGGCAAAGGTCATGGTCATGATGCCCGTGGTGCCCTGCACGTAAGAGTGGCGCAAAAACCGCTGGTTGAAAAACACGACGAACCAGAGCACCAGCAAAAACACGTCCTTGGCAAACGAAGTCCAGGGCGTGAGCTTGATGAAATCGCCGAAGCAGCCGCAATCCGTCACCTTGTTGAAGGCGGCCGAATAGAACGTGAGGAAGGTGAAAAACACCAGCAGCCCCAGCAGTATCCACAGAATCACGCGCAGGTGCCAGCGCAGCAGCAGCGCCACGCCCAGAATGACTTCGGCCGAGCTCAGAATGATGGAAAGCAGCCGCGAGCTGCTGGCCAGGCTCTTGAACAAGCCGCCCAGCGCGGGCAGGTCGGCGGCAAAAACGTCGAAATATTCCTCCAGCTTCAGGGCCGTGCCCACCGGGTCATTTAGCTTGATGAGCCCGGAGAAAATGAACAACGCCCCCAGCAAAAACCACGCAACGCGCGTGGTGGTGCGCAGCAAATGGGAACCCGGCGCGGGGGCAGAATTAAACTTAATGGTTGACATAAGACAAAGTAAGCCCGTGGCAAACGGCTAGGCAACGCGCAAAGTTTGAATTGGGTGCCGGCCGCGGGGCGAAAACCGCGCGTTGCGTGTCCTGCGGCCTAGCGCTGGGCCAGCGCCGCGTCGTAGCCGCTCTGGGCCAGGAAAGCCTTGGCGTCGCGGATGGACAGGATGGCGGCCAGCGCCTGCTGCTTGTCGGCGGCCTGGTTGTAGTAGGCCTGGCAAATTTTATAGCCCACGTAATAGCCCAGGTCGCAGGGCTTTTCGGGGGTTTCCTGCAAGCCATTGGCCATCCAGTTGCTGGAGTTCGTGCCCAACATTTCTTTCTTGAAATCGGCCCACAGCTCTTTCTCGTGGGCGTTGCCGTAGGGGTGCAGGCGGGCGTTGGTAACGTGGCCGGTCACGAGCTCGGCCACGAAGTCGGCCATGCCTTCGTTCAGGGCGTAGTTGAGCAGCGTGCCGTCTTGCGGGCCCTGGTTGAGGTGCACCAGCTCGTGCACCATCAGCGAGGGCATTTCTGTGACTGGGGCGCAGCGGTTGCGCTGCACCAGGCTCAGCTCGGAGGTATTCGCGCCGGGCCCGTTGGCAACTTGGTCGGCGCCGATGAGCAAGCCGGCGTCCGACACGGTGCCGCCCGACACCCAGCCGCCCACCACGAAGTAGATGTTCTGAAACTTCACGGCCGGGTACAACTCCTGAAACCGCCGAAACGCGGCCACAATCTTGGGCTTCTGGTCGGCCAAAGCCAGCGTGGTGGTTCGAATGGAATTGTAGTACTGCGGACGCCGCAAAATGCGTTTGGTGAAGGTGGCGTCGCTCGCAATTTTGAGCGCGCGGTAGTCCTGCAAGCCCACCGAAGCCTTGTCAAAGTACTGCTTCCGGAAAATAGCCTCCGCGTGTGCGGTGTCGCGCTGGGCCGCGGCGTAGGCCGTCCAGAAATGGTCGAGGTCGGTGGTGACGAGCTTCACGTCTTCGGGTCGCCGAATGATGGTTTTCGCTTGCAGCTTGCGGGCGCGGGCCAGCAGTTTGGGCCACTGCTTGTCGGAGTGCAGCAGCGCGAGGTCCGAGTCGGCGGCAATGTGGTCGGCCTTCACGTAGCCGGCCTCGATGGCGCGACGCAGGTTGTTCAGGGCATTGGGCGCGTCGTTCTGCAGGCCGTAGTAGCAGGCAATGTTGTACAGCGCCGCTGCCTTATAGCTGGGCTTCACGGTGGGCTCCTTCACCACCGCTTGAAACGCCTTAATGGCGGCCGGATAATCTTTTTGTTTGCTGGCTTGCTGGGCGCGCATCAGCAGCGAGTCAGCGCGGGACATGGTTTGGGCCGAGGCCGAGAAAGCGGCAACCCACAGCAGCAGAAAAAGGCAGAGTTTCATGAAGAATAGTGCTGGTTTATGCTAGGAAGATGCATGAACAGGTCAAGCAATTGTCCGAAGATGGCCAAGAATCAGTCTGAATACCAACTGGAGTTTGCCTTGCCGTCTGCCGCACTACTCTACCGTCATGCTGAGCGCAGCCGAAGCATATCGCGTGTGGTAGTGACTCTTTTCTTACGATTGGATTACTGCCCCGAGCGAGATGCTTCGGCTGCGCTCAGCATGACGTTCCGATTCACATCATGAATCAGGGCCTCCGTTGCTACTGTTCGCCGCGCAAAATCAGCGCAAATACGGCGTAGTTCAGCATGTCGCGGTAGCTGCCTTCCACACTTTCGCTCACCAGGGCCGCGCCGCCAATGTCTTCGAGCTGCTTCACGCGGTGCAGCTTCATCAAAATCAAATCAGTGATGCTCGACACGCGCATTTGGCGCCAGGCCTCGCCGTAGTCGTGGTTTTTGGCCAGCAGCAGGCGGCGGTTTTCGGCGGCTTCGGCGTCGTAGGCGGTGGCCACGGCTTCAGGGCCCATGTCCAGCGGTGTATCCGCGGGCAGGTGCAGCTGCATCAGGGCAATGAGGCAGTAGTTGATGATGGCCACGAACTCCTCGTTCACGTCGTCGGCCACCAGCTGCACGCCGGTTTCCTGAATGGTGCGAATGCGGTTGGCTTTGATGAAAATCTGGTCCGTCACCGAAGGCAGCCGCAGAATGCGCCAAGCCGTGCCGTAGTCGTGGGTTTTGGCCAGAAACAGGGCGCGGCAGCGGGCCAGCAGCAGGTCGTAGTGTTCGGGAGTGGTCAAGCGGCGAGGTGGTGAAATGGTGAGATGGTGAGCCGTGCAGCGGGCTTCACGCCGCAAGTTCGGGCCGTTGGCCGGATATTGTCGTTTTCCCGCCCGTGCTTTAGCTATGCCTGCATTCGCCACCTACCCAACCGCAAACTCACCACTTCACCATTTCACCACTTCACTGCTGAGCCCCCACGGCCGCTTGCTCAGCTTGCACCGGCCGCAGGTGATGGGCATTCTCAACCTCACGCCCGATTCGTTCTACGCCGGCAGTCGCGTGGCTTCTGAGAAGGACCTGCTGACCCGCGCCGAAACCATGCTCGCGGCCGGCGCCGCCGTCCTCGACCTTGGCGCCTACAGCACCCGCCCCGGCGCCGAAGACATCTCGCCCGACGATGAAACCCGGCGCCTGTTGCCCGCCGTGGAAGCCGTGCGCTGCGAATTTCCCCAGGCTTTCCTTTCCGTCGACACCTTCCGGGCCCGGGTGGCGGAAACCGCCGTGGCCGCCGGGGCCGACCTGGTGAACGACGTGGGCGGCGGCACCCTCGACCCCACCATGTTTGCCACCGTGGCCCGCCTGCGCGTGCCCTACGTACTGATGCACCTGCGCGGCAACCCCCAAACCATGGCCAAGCTCACGCACTACGAAGACGACCTGGTGCTCACCCTGCTGCGCTATTTTCGCGACGGTGTGTCGGCCCTGCGGCAGGCCGGCGTGGTCGACATCGTGCTCGACCCCGGCTTCGGCTTTGCCAAAACCGCCGCCCAAAGCCACGAGCTGCTGCGCCGCCTCAGCGAGCTGCAAGCGCTGGGCTTGCCCATGTTGGCCGCCTTGTCGCGCAAAAAGATGGTGTACGGCCCCCTGGGCTTGGGCCCCGAAACGGCCCTCAACGGCACCACGGCCCTGCACATGGTGGCCCTGCAGGGCGGCGCCAAGCTTTTGCGCGCTCACGACGTGGCCGAAGCCGCCCAAACCATAGAATTATTTGCCAATACCTTTCCAATGGCGGAATAAAGGCCGTAATTTGAGGCTGGGAGGCCCGCCGTGCAACGGCCGCACTTCCCAGCGCCTCTGTTAGGCAGGCGCACCCCGCCCTCCACCTAGTCCCACCCGCATGTCCGGCCCTTTCCCCATCAATTTCCTGCATTTCGGCTGGATTGACGCGGCCGACGTGCTCCTGGTGACGGTGCTGCTCTACCAGCTCTACAAGCTGCTGCGCGGTTCGGTGGCGCTCAACGTCGCCCTGGGCCTGATTCTGTTTTACCTGCTGTACTTGGTGGTGAAGGCCACGGGCATGCAGCTGCTCACCAAGATTTTGGGGCAGTTCATGAGCGTGGGCGTGCTGGCCAGCATCATCCTGTTTCAGCAGGAAATCCGCCGTTTTCTGCTGAACGTGGGCAAAGCCACCGCCCTGGAACGGGTGCGCGGCTGGGCCCGCGGACGCTCCCTCGACGCCGCGCCCCTGGCCGTGGGCCCGTTTGTGGAGGCCGCCAAAAGCCTCTCCAACAAGTACACCGGCGCCCTCATCTGCTTCACCCAGGCGTCGGACCTGTCCGCGTTTGCCGAGTCCGGCGACCGCCTCGACGCCGAAATCAGCAAACGCCTGCTGCTAAGCATCTTCAACAAAACCAGCCCCCTGCACGACGGCGCCGTGATTGTGGCCAGTGGCCGCCTCCTGGCCGCCCGCTGCATTTTGCCGGTGAGCGAAAACCCCGACGTGCCTGCCTCCCTCGGCCTGCGCCACCGCGCCGCCATCGGCCTGAGCGAAATCACCGACGCCGTGGTGCTGGTGGTGAGCGAAGAAACCGGCGCCATGAGCCTGGTGCGCCACGGCGAAGTGCACCGCGACTTGGCCACTGCCGAACTCCGCGCTCGCCTCAACGAGTGGTTGCTGAGCGGGGCAAGCAATTCGTCCGCGGTGGCGCTCAAGCCCGAACCGGCGGCCTAAGAAGCTGTTTGAGTTGGCCTGCCGGGTAGAGACGCAACATGTTGCCTCTCTACCGCACCAACGCAGTTGTTGCTAATTCAAACAGCTTCTAAGCCACGCGCTTCGCTGGCAGGGTTTTTTGAGCGGGAGATGCAAAAATTGTTTAATTGAAAGAAAAAATAGATAATATTTCTTCGGGTTGATGTATATTGTTTAAATTAATATCCACAATATTGATTTAAACAGTGACTTGGCGCGGGCGACTGACGGTAGCTCGTTGCCCCGCAAGGTTGAGTACGCACGCTGTCTACCCCTGCCGATGCCTGCTTTTGTGTCTTTCGTCTGGGTTTTCCGGGCTGTGTTGCTCTGGCGAGCGCACCCCGCTTATACGCCCTGTGCGGGTCTGGACGGGCGCGCCCATGCATTCGGGGGTAGGAATAGTTTAGCGTGCCGTGTGTTCCGCGCCTTGCCCAAGGCGGGGCTTTTGCTGTGTTCTCTCACTCTTTTCGCATCGCGCCATGAACCCAACGTTGTCTCCTGACCAATTTACCCAGCACCCGGAAGTGGTGCAAGCCTTAGCCAGCCTCCGCGCCCACATTGCCAGCCGGCCCGGCTGGCGCATTTCGGACGTAGGCGGCGGGCCCGATGTCGAAGCCGACGGTCAGCACTACCCGCTGCAATACGTGGACCTGGTGATGGAGGGCGGGGGCATGCTGGGCATTGCCCTGGTGGGCTACGTGTACGTGCTCGAACAGGTGGGCATCCGGTTTTTGGGGCTGGGCGGCACCTCGGCGGGGTCCATCAACGCGCTGCTGATGGCCGTGGCCGCCCGCCGCGACGAGGCCAGCACCGACTGGATTATCGAGCAGCTGGCCAACCAGAATTTCTACGAGTTCGTGGACGGGGACAAGGATGCCAAAGACTTTACCAACGACTTGTTGCGGCCAAAGGAGGAACACCACGGTTTTTGGGGTTGGGTAAAGAAGAACGTGGCCAAAGCGGACCTCATCAACGACGGCCTGCAAATCGTGGACAACCTGCGCGACGATTTTGGCCTGCACCCCGGCCAGAAGTTCAAAGACTGGATAAGCAAGCTACTGACCGATAGAAACATCGGCACCATTGCCGAGATGACGGCCCGGCGCGAGCAAGTGCCGCCGGGCGGCCTGCGCCGCACGCACGACGCGAATAACACCCCCACCGACGAGCCGTACACGCCCACCGACCTGGGACGGGTGGCCATTGTGGCGGCCGACATCACGACCCAAACCAAGGCCGTGTTCCCGGAAATGGCGCACTTGTATTGGGACGATTGGGCCCAGGTGCACCCCTCCGAGCTGGTGCGGGCGTCCATGTCGATACCCTTGTTTTTTACGCCTTACCAGCGCGGGCCCCTGCCCGGCCATGGCCAGGCCGACGCCCAGGCTCAGCGCCAGGCGTGGGAAGAACTCGGTTACACCGGCGCCATCCCCGAAACGGCTACGTTCATGGACGGCGGCATCATGTCGAACTTCCCCATCGACCTGTTTCACGACAACACCAAGGTGCCGGCCGCGCCCACGTTCGGCGTGAAGCTGGGCATCGACCGCGGGGCGCCCCGCGCCACTGGCTCGCTGCCGGCCTTGCTCGGGGCCATGTTCGACGCGGCCCGCACGCAGTACGATTTCGACTTCATCCAGCGCAATTCCGACTACCGCCACCTGGTGCATTGCCTGAACGTGGACCAGTTCAACTGGCTCGATTTCAACATGCCCACGCAGCAGAAGCTGGACTTGTTTGCCACCGGCGCGCGCGGAGCGGCCGAGTTTCTCAAAACCTTCGACTGGCCCGCCTACAAGAAGCTGCGCCAAGCCAAGGTGCAGGTGGTGAAAGCCTCCGAAGCCATGGACGGAAAGCCTGAGCCCAGCCTGGCGCATTAGGGCATGTGGACAGCAAACCAACAGAACGTCATGCAGAGCGCAGCGAAGCATCTCGCGTGCTTCAACTAAGTAGTGGCGGCAGGCGAGATGCGTCGCTGCGCTCTGCATGACGGTCCTTTTTAGTAGGAATCCTTAGTGTCCCCGCCCCAGTACGCCAGCCGAACCATTCCGAGTTTCTCCGCTACCGTTTCATGGCTTCGCTTCCCGAATCGTTTCGCCGTCACGCTGTGGGCATTGGCTTGAGCCTGGTGTTTGCGCTGGGCGTGGCTGCTTACGTGATGGTGTATTTGCCACAGCAAGAGGCCTCGCTGCGGCTGCGCTATTTTCGGGTGGTGGCGCGCATCGGCGAGAACCTCAAGCAGCGCACCGATGCATTTGCCAAACGCAACGAGGCCATTCAGCGCGAAGTAGAATACAAGCTGCGCCAGGACTTGGCCGGCCAGAGTACCCGAAGCGGGCGGGACACGGCGTATTTTCAGAACAAAGCGGCGTCAATTGCAGGCTTGAAAGACCACAAGCCTGCGTTCAGCTACCTGAAGTTTCAGGACAGCATGCGCGTTAGCAAAAAAGGCAATCCCAGGAAACCAACGAAGCCCCCGGCCGCCATCAGCTGGCTGCCCAACCGACAGCAGCTGCAGTTTGCGCAGCCCTGCCAACTGCCCGAAGCCCCCAGCGGGGGCTTTGCCAAGCGCGCTTACGTGCTAAGCACTGCTGGCCTGACCGACTTGGTGAGCGGAGCACTGCGCCGCGACGTGTTCGGGCAATTCATGATTTTGGGAAAAAGCACGCCCGGTGGAGAGTTCGACCGGGTATACTACAGCTCGTTCCCGACCCCGGCCACCGTCAACCTGCAAGCCGGTCTGAAAGGTGGCTTGCCACGGTGGCTGCGCGACACCACCGGCATCCAAGGCACCCGCCAAACCCAGCTGATGATAGCCGGGCAGTCGTACCAGCTGTTTGTGGAGCCCCTGCGGGTGCACGACGACGTGACGTGGCTGCTGTGCGGGGCCGTGCCCACGGCCCGTTTCAACGCTGAGCGGCAAGCCCTGCCCGGCTCGGTGTTGGAAGTGGCCCTGGCCCTCATCGTGCTCAGCGTGCTCGCCTTGCCTGTGCTCAAAATTCTGCTGATGAGCGCCCAGGAGCGCCTCAGCCACTCCGACGTACTGCTCTGCAGCGTGGCCCTGGTGCTGGGTACGGGCATGCTTATGCTCATTTCTTCCTCGCTCAACGCCCGGTATTTTTTTGAGCCGCCCCTGCTGGACCGGCAGCTCACGGCGCTATCGAATGCCGTGATTGGCAAGTTGGAACCGGAGGTGAAGGAACTTAACGTTCGCCTGCGGCAGGCGGACCACTGGGCCAGCCTAGCCGTGCCCAAAGCCGCTGGTTCGTCGGCTTATGCCATGAAGTCGCCCATAGCCCAATGGAGCCGGCGGCCACCGGTCGGCTGGCCCTTCCGAGGCCAAGGCTTATTTCCTCCACTGCTGGCACCGCCGTGGAACTGGTGGCTGGCAGGCAACCCGCCCGCAACACCATCCCTGGCGGCAGCACGCCAACGGCTTCAAACGCACTTTACTTCGCTAAGCTCGGCGCATACTCCGTTGGGGCACTTGTTTCCAAGAGAAATTGGTGATACGGCGGCATGGCAAGCCAAAGTCGACCGGATGCTGTGGGTGGACGACACGGGCGAAGCTGTGCTCAGCGCCGATGGCGGGCAGGCTGGCTTCGTGCCCAACCTGAGGGAGCGCATCTACTTCCAGCAGGCAATGAAGGAGCAGTTCTGGCCCAGCACCGCGCCCGAAGACGCTTTTCTGCTGGCTTCGGTGGTGAACTACGGCCGCACCAGCGACAAAACCGCCGTGCTGGTGCGGCGCAGCACGATGAGGCCCATTGCTGCGGCCAATGGCCGAACGATACAGCCAAAAGTGTGCCTCTACAGCACCGAGCTGCGCAGCCTGGCTCAGCCGGTGCTGCCCCCCGGCTACAGCTTCTGCCTGATGGACCAGTCGGGCGAGGTCCTGTTTCACTCCGACCCCAACCTGAGTTTGAGCGAAAACCTGCTGCAGGACTGCGAGCCCTCCTACGTGCTGCAAGCGGCCATGCTGGCCCGCACCACGGCTTCGGAGCAGGTGCAATACCAGGGCCGGCAAGTGCAGCTGCACATTCGGCCCGTGGGCAACTGGCCGGTGTACTTGGTGACCCTGGCCGACCTTCACGGCGTGCGCGCCCGCCAGGTGCAAACCTTGTCGCTGGCGGCCACGCTGTGGGGCGGCCTGGCGGCTCTGGGGCTGCTGTTTACGGGGGCGCTGCTGGTGCTGCGGCCGCGGCGCCGCACACTGCTGGCCATTCGCGACAGTTTCTCGCATCTGTGGCCGCGCACGGGCCCGCGCGCCAGGGGCAGCTACCGCCTGATTGTGGGCGGGGTGGGGGGCGGTATCCTGCTGCTCTTCGTGGCCGCGTCGTGGGCGGCGCCGCTCACGCAATTGTTCTTGGTGCTCTTGCTGCCCTTGTATTTGTTTGGCTTTACCTACCGGTTGCTGCGCCGTTGGCCCCAGGACCGCGACAACGGAGCTTGGGTGCGCGTGCGCAACCAAACGGTGGCGGCCATTGCCCTGGTAAACCTGGCGAGCCTGCCGTGGCTGGCGCCCGGCACCAACCTTGTGGGATGGGAGGAATGCGTATGCCTGATTGGGTTTCAGCTGAGTTTGGCGGCCTTTCTATACCTGTACCGGCGGTGGCACCGGGCCAGGGCCACCCAAAGCTCGTCGGCGCCAGCCTACTCCAACGTAGACCAGCACGCGTATGCCAAAGCTTGGCTGGCGTGGGTAGTGATGCTCAGCCTAGTGCCGGCCTTGTACTGCTACCATTTGGCCTACCAGGCCGAGCGGGAGCTCCAACTCCGCCACGCCCACTTGCGCTTATTCCAAGCGCTGGGCGCACAAGTCAACGCTCCGCCTTACACGAGCTTCTTCTTCGATACCGGTTTTGCTGACAAAGACGCGGCGAAGAAGTTGTCGGGCCCGGTCGCGTCCGCCGAATACTACTTCCGCAGCTTGGTTACGGGCCTGCACCCGGCCTTCGACACCACTGCCCAGGCGGGGCATTATGCCTTGGCCCGCGGCGCCAGCTGGCAGGAAACCCGGGCCCCCTTTTTCGGCCCCAACCAGTTGCGGAGCCGCAACCCGAACGCTTATTCAAGCCAAGTCATGCAGTCGGAAGTCGGCGACCAGCACTTGGGAAAGCACTGGTATTTTCCCAGCGACGCGCTGCGGAATTATTTAAGCGGAGATTACTGGCGGCCGCGTTGGCGCGACGTGCGGCCCTGGCTGGGGCAGATGCTGAGCCTGGGCCTGCTGCTCACGGCCCTTTACTGGCTGCTGCGCGGATTGCACCGCCGTATTTACAACCTCGACATTCTCAAAGTGTACGCCCTGACGCGCCACGGCTTGTCAGTGGCGACGGTGCTACCCACGCGGGCGAAGCATCGGTATTTGCTCAACCCCGAGGCGGGCACCAGCATGACGGCAGGCCGTAATTCTGGCCTTCGGCATTTCGATTGCCGCCAGTTCCTCCCCGCTACTACTGCCTCCTCAGGCTCACCACTGGACGAGTTCATGAAGTCGGCGGACAGTCCCGGTGTTACGGGGGTGGTGCTGGAGAATTTTGATTTTCAGGTTGATGATGCCGGCCTGACCCTTGCCAAAGTGGCGCTGCTGCGGCAACTGCTCACCGACCACGGCGCCAAGGAACTGGTGGTGGTTTCGCGGCGGCACCCCATGGCCTTTGGCGACTGCGGGCACCCGCGCGGCTCGTGCCCCACAGAAGAGGTTGCCAAGGAGCACGGCAAGATTTGGGCGGCAGGCGACCAGTTGCTGGAATTGCTGGCCGATTTTCAGATTGTGTACGAAACCATTCCGAAAGCACCAGCCCAGCCCACCAATACCTTCCCGGCCCTGCTGCAGGCCGCTGCTCCCCAGCCAGTGCCCCCCAGCGGCCCCGTTGTAGACCGCTACCGCGAACTGTATTCTTTCGTTTGCACTGAGTGTAATGCCTTGCCCTTTCTTAGGCCTTTGCTCCCCGAGCTTGGGGAATGGCTGGTGCAAGGCTACCACGCCGGCCTGCCCCTGGGCAAGGAAGACGTTATTCTGCTGCTGCAGCGCCGGGCACAGTTTCAGTTTCGGAGTCTGTGGAACTCGCTCTCGCCCACCGAGCACTACCTGCTGTACGACCTGGCCCAGGATGGCTTGGTCAATTCGCGCAACGCGCTAGCCATTGAAAACCTGCTGCACAAAGGCCTGCTCGTGTTTGCGCGCCGCCAGCACAAGCTGCTGTTCGTCAACGAGAGCTTCCGCAACTACATTTTGTCGTCGCTCACCCGCCAGCAGGCCTTGCGCATCGAGCAGGAAACCAGCCAGGGCGGCACCTGGGCCAGTGTGCGTCTGCCGCTCTTTCTGCTGCTGGCGGCCGTGGGCGTGTTCATTTTCGTGACGCAGCGCAGCGCCTGGAGCGAGGCCCAAACCTACCTCACGGCCCTTACCGGCGTGCTGCCGTTGCTCTACCGGCTGCTTAGCCTGGCGCCACTGGCCAGCAGCGGCCCGGCTCCCGAGGCCAAAAGCTAGCCGCGCGAGGGCTGTGCGGCGCGCAACCCTGGCGTGAAATGGCCGTTATGACCTAAGAAATTTAGTTTGACTTGCCTAAATAATTTAGTGTTATGAAAATCGAAGTAGCAAAAGGCCAGGACAAAGGTTTCCTGCCCGACGGCCGCCACACCGTGGAAATCACCGACATTGAAGAAGGCATTAGCGAGCACCAGCAAGTGCCGTTTTTCGCCGCGCGCATGGAAAACGAGGACGGGTTTGTTACCCAGCGCTTCTACAATTCCGAAGCTGGCCACCCCATCATTCTGCAGCTGTATTCGGCGGCCGGCATCAAGCCCGAAGAAGGCAAAGCCCTCGACACCAAACAGCTCATCGGCAAACGCCTGTCGGTGGAAGTAGGCGACCATTCTTACGCCGACCCCGCCAGCGGCAACGAGCGCAGCATTCGTCAGGCCACCGGCTTCCGGACTGCTTAGGGCAGTTTTGGGTCGCGCTACTGCTCGTTTTGGTGCAATGACTCCAAATTTGATAAAGGCCGCTGCTCGAATGGGCAGCGGCCTTTTTTTAATGTTTGCGAGCCTGGCTTTGCGCGCACGCTAAGCGGCAGACTGCTCGCTCACTTCCAGCACAAAGCCCACGCGGTTCACGCTGCGCAGCTGCACCCGGGCGTCGTGGCGCAGGTGCTTGCGCAGGCGCGAGATGAACACGTCGAGGCTGCGGCCCATGAAGTAGTCGTCGTCGCCCCAGAGCTGGCGCAGGATGTCTTCCCGCTTGAGGAGCTGGCCAGCGCGCTGGGCGAAGAAAGCCAGCAGCTGCGCTTCCTTCTGGGTGAGGCGGGCGGTACCGGCGGTGTGGTGTAAAGTGAGGTTGTGGGGGTCGAAGGCGAAGCTGCCGAGGGCGGTGCCCAGCGCCGCCGGGGCCGGCGGGACGGCCCCGGCGGCGCGCTTCAAAAACACTTCCATGCGCAGCACCAGCTCTTCGAGGCTGAAGGGCTTGGTGATGTAGTCGTCGGCGCCGGTGCGCAGGCCCGCGATGCGGTCTTCGCCCAGGGCGCGGGCGCTGAGAAAGAGGATGGGCACTTGCGGGTTGAGCTCTCGAATGCAGCGGGCCAAGGCAAAGCCGTCGAGGCCGGGCAGCATCACGTCGAGTAGGCAGAGGTCGAACACCTCGCGGCGGAAGGCCGCCAGCGCCGCAGTGCCGTCGGGGCAGTGGGTGAGGAGGTAACCACGTCGCTCCAGGTTGTCGCGCGTCACGAAGCCCAGGTTGGGGTCGTCTTCGGCGTAGAGAATGCGGGCGGGGGCCTTAGGCGCGGGCGGCAGCATGAGCGGGAACGGGCGGGAAAAAAAGGGTGAACGTGCTGCCCTGGCCGGGCTGGCTGCGCAGCAGGATGCGCCAGCCGTGGGCCAGCACCACGTTGCGCACGTAGTACAAGCCCAGCCCGAAGCCCTGGGCCGGCCGCAGGTCGTTGGCCGCCGGCACCCGAAAAAACTTGTCGAACACCCGCGGCTGGTGCGCCGGGGCAATGCCGATGCCCTCGTCGGCCAGCGTGAGGCGCAGGCGCGGGCCCTCAGCTGCCAACGCCACCCGCACCACGGGCGGCCCGGCAGCATATTTCACGGCATTGTCGAGCAGGTTGAACAGCACGTTGGCCAGGTGCACGGGGTCGGCCCAGACTTGGTATTTAGTTGCTAGTTGTTCGTTGTCAGTTGTCAGGGTTGTGCTGGCGTGCGCGTCATCAGAACAAACTGACAACTGACAACTATCAACGAACAACTCAACCCGCCCCTGCGGGTGCTTGCCGCTGATGTCGAACTGCCGGATGACGTCGGCCAGCAGCGTCGCTAGATTCACGGGCTCGCGGTGCAGGCGGAATTCGCTGCGCTCGCTCTTGGCCATTTGCAGCACCTTGTCGACTTGCTGGCTGAGGCGGCGGTTTTCTTCCCGGATGATGCTGGCGTAGTTCAGCAGGCGCTGCGGCTGGCTGGCAATGTCGGGCGCGGAGAGCACCTCGGCCGAGATGGCAATGGTGGCAATGGGCGTCTTGAACTCGTGCGACATGGCGTTGATGAAATCACGCTGCACCTCCGACAGCCGCTTTTGGCGCAGGATGACGAACAGCGCGTACCCAAAAAACACCACCACCACGAGCAGCAGCCCCGAAGTCAGGACCCAGCCGTTGAGGCGGCTCATGAAGTAGGGCGCGCGCTGCGGCAGGTGCAGGCCGAAATAGTAGGTGTACTGGCTGTATTTGGGCAGCCGAGTGGGCACAGCGGCCGGCGCCGGGGCGGCATCGGTGGCGCTCACGTAGTTGCCGTATACCATGTGGTCGGTGGCGCAGTCGTAGATGGCGTATTCGTAGTCGAGGCGCAGGTTGAGGCGCCCGAACTCCTGGCGCAGGTAGTAGTCGAGCAAGTTGGCGTCAATCTCACTGTTGACGTTTACCACGTAGTAGTTCGACGACAGCTGGCTCACGGGGCTTTGGCTGGGCAAGTCCACGCGGCGGTAGGCAGCCAGGCTGGTGGCCACGTTTTTCAGGGCGATGTACAGCGTCTGGTCGAGCTGCCGCTCCTCGTTGTCGAAAGCCCGGCGCACCCAGTACACCTGCACCGCGATGATGCCGACCACCGACAGCACCCCGAGCAGCACCACCAGGCGAATCGGTAAGGACTTCATGGTCCGAAAGTACAGCGGTTGGGAGCCCCTGCCCTCAAACTTCCCGACCATTAACATCTCATTAACAACTGTTGGGTTTTCGTTAACAAGCCCCGCCAGAGGGCTCGTCTACTTTTGTTTCGTTGCCGGTCCGCCCATGCCACGGCCCGTCACCCAATCCATCTGGCCAGATGAAAACCCTTGTTTCAGCAATTCATCTTTCACATCAACTCAATCCTACAAGCCCATGAAATCCGTCCTCTCGCTCCTCGCTGCTCTGCTGCTGACCAGCACTGCCGCTTCGGCCCAACAAGCGCTGGCCATGAATACTTCAGCGCCCGCATCCGGCAGTTTCTCCACGGCGCCGGCCGCCATCAAGTGGGAAAAAACCACCCATCAGTTCGGTGAAATCAAGCAGGGCGTACCCGTTACGGCCTCCTTCACCTTCACCAACAAGAGCAAGGCCCCGGTGCTGCTCGCCGACGTGCACGGCTCCTGCGGCTGCACCGTGCCCGCGTGGTCGAAAGAACCGATTTTGCCCGGCAAGTCCTCGGTCATCACCGCCACCTTCAACGCGGCCAACCCGGGCGCATTCAACAAAACCGTAACCGTGACCACCAACGCCGATGGCGCCGGCCCGCAAGTGCTCAGCCTGCAGGGCACGGTGGTGGCAAATGCGCAGTAACCTTCTGCTTGCCACTAAAAAAGCGCCGCCACTTCCAAGGAAACGGCGGCGCTTTTTTTACCTAGTGGACATCTGATGTCACTTCACGGCGTGTTGGTCACTACCTGCCCGGCGGCCGACTGCGCCGCGCCCGGCTCCTTCAGTGTCCCCAGCTCCTTGCCTACTTCGACGAACGCCGCAATAGCCTTGTCCAAATGCGCGCGGGTGTGGCCGGCGCTGAGCTGCACCCGAATGCGGGCCTGGCCCTGCGGCACCACAGGGTAATAAAAGCCCACCACGTAAATGCCCTTGTCGAGCATTTTGGCCGCGAATTCCTGGGCCAGCTTGGCGTCGTAGAGCATGACGGGCACGATGGGGTGCTGGCCGGGGCGAATGTCGAAGCCGGCTTCGGTCATTTTCTCGCGGAAATATTTGGTGTTTTCCTCGAGATGGTCGCGCAGCTTGGTGCTTTCGGTGAGCAGTTCCAGCACGCGCAGTGAGGCGCCCACGATGGTGGGCGCCAGCGTGTTGGAAAACAAATACGGCCGGCTGCGCTGGCGCAGCATGTCGATGATTTCCTTGCGGCCCGAGGTGAAGCCGCCCATGGCGCCGCCCAGGGCCTTGCCCAGCGTGCCGGTGATGATGTCGATGCGGCCCATCACGCCGCGCAGTTCGTGGGTACCGCGTCCGGTTTTGCCCAGGAAGCCGCTGCTGTGGCACTCGTCCACCATCACCAGGGCCTGGTACTTGTCGGCGAGGTCGCAGATTTTGTCGAGTTGCGCAATGGTGCCGTCCATGCTGAACGAACCGTCCGTGACGATGATGCGGTGGCGCGAGCCCTTGGCCTGGGCGTCCTGCAGTTGCTTTTCCAGGTCGGTCATGTCGTTGTGGGCGTAGCGGTAGCGCTGGGCCTTGCACAGGCGCACGCCGTCGATGATGCTGGCGTGGTTCAGGGCATCGGAAATGATGGCGTCCTGCTCGTTGAACAGCGGCTCAAACACGCCGCCGTTGGCGTCGAAAGCGGCGGCGTACAGGATGGTGTCTTCGGTGCCCAGAAACTCGGCCAGCTTCTGCTCCAGTTGCTTGTGAATGTCCTGCGTGCCGCAGATGAACCGCACCGACGACATGCCGTAGCCGTGCGAGTCGATGGCCGCTTTGGCGGCCTCAATTACCTCGGGGTGCGAGCTTAGGCCCAAATAGTTGTTGGCGCAGAAATTCAGCACCTCGCCGGCTTCGTCGGTTTCAATTTCGGCGCCTTGGGGCGAGGTGATGATGCGCTCCTTTTTGAAAAGGCCGGCGTCCTTGATTTCCTGAAGCTGTTGGGTGAGGTCGGGCTGGAGGGTGGCGTACATGCGGTGGGTTGTTTGAGACGAGTAGCGTGATTGATAAATCCCCTGTTCACGGACTTTCTATTTGGTAATGAAAGCGGTGCAGTGACACAGGCGGTCGGAATAGACTCTGACCGTGGCGGAAACAACACTACAAATGTCTGCTCTTCTAACGGTAGTTTACTTTGACAGGCGTAATTGAGAAGCTACCAATTCATTCAAAATTGTTTCCTTACATGAGAAAGTCGTTTGCTATCAGTCTTTTCAGCGTAGGGCTTCTGTTGTTTCAGGTTGGATGTGTGGGGCTCAGCATCGTGGCGGGTACGAAACAAGTGGCAATCAGTAATGACATCGGGGACGAAATTGGAGATGCTGGTAACGGTCCTGGAGCCGTTACCGATTCGACGGTTGCTTTCCTGTGGGGAAGTCCCAAACGCAAAGAGGCAAAAGAAGGACGTGAACTGTGGGTTTACAGAAGCGACGAGCTGGCGTGGCGAGGAATCGAAGTGTGGGCAATAGTACCTATACCGTTGCTGCTGCCAGTCGGCTTCAAAAAAGTGACGCTGGAATTTGAGGATGGCGTGATGACCAAGTACACGACCGATAACGGCCGAGAAAGATTTTTTGGCCTCTTTATAATGAATGGTGTGGACAGTGTGTGGCAATTCAATCAGGAAGAAGTCACCGGAGGATGCCACGGGTATTATGGTTGCTATTGAACAGCGAAAAAGTAGCAGAGGCTCATTTGTCAGCTTTGGTCTTGGCAGAGGTGCGCGCCATAAAGGCTTGCACGCCCTCGCGTCCGCTGTCCATCAGCGCCTTTTTCTCGGCGTCCGTTACCCGTTTGATTTTGGGGCTGAACCCCAAGAAATTGATGCTCACGGTGCGCTTCCAATCCAGCGGCTGCACGGGGTTGAGGTTTTCCAGCGCCACGGTGTAGAGGGCGCCCACGTAAGTATTGAAATCCGTGATGGTGTAGGGCGCTAGTTGCCGCCGGCCGGTGGTGGCCGTGTCCATCGGAATCTGCTCGGCGCGGTCGAGGCGCAGGCCCAGGGTTTCGGGGTTGAAGACGTTGCCTTGGGCATCGGGCACCGCGGGAGTGCCAGCGGGCAGGTAGCGGGGCTTGTCGAACAAATCGATGGGGTAATTAGCCAGCAGGCCGCCATCAACGAGCACCTGCACGGGCTGGCCGGGTGCCGGCGTGCCGGTGATGACGTGGTTTTGCGCATCGAGCAGCACCGCCCTGAAGTACAGCGGAATGCTCATGCTGATGCGCACGGCATCGGCCACGCGCATGGCGGGCGTGGTTTCGTAGCTGAACACCTGCACGCGCTGGGTGCTGAGGTTGGTGCCGGTGGTGTAGAGGTCGCGGAAGCGGGTTGGTTCCTTTTGCGCCAGCGCGTGCAGCTCGCCCAGGGTGAGGTTGGGCTGCTGGGTTTTGCGGGCCACCAGCTCGCTGAGGTAGGTGGCAAACTCGTCGCCCCGGTACCAGCCGTACTGCTTCACCAAGCGGTGGCTGCCGCCGAAGAAGATGAAGCGGCCGTCGTTGAGGCGCTGTATGGGCGTGGCGTTCACCACGTCGATGATTTCCTGCGCCGAGTAGCCCACCGCCAGCAGCGCCGCCTGAATGGCGCCAGCCGAGGTGCCGCCCACCCGCTCGATGCCGCCCAGCACGCCCTGCTGCTCCAGCTCCTGCAAGGCGCCGCCGTAGGCAATGCCGCGGATGCCGCCGCCCTCCATCACCAGGTTGCGGTAGCGCGGGGCGGGCTGCTGGGCCTGGGCCGCAATGGTGCAAAAACCAAGCAGGGCGCCCAACGCGCAGCGCAGCAAAATGAGGCGGGTAGACATGCGGCAAAGATACCGCCGCTCCGGCCGCCGTTTTAAGCTCCACGGCGTAGTGGGGAAGTTGCCGGGCGGCACCGCCAGCGTACGCCACGGTCCCGGTATCTTTGCGCCCTCATCCATTCCCACCCGCTCACTCAACCCAGACTTTCCGCATGGCTCCCACTTCCGGCGACCCCGAAACCCCCTCTGTTCTACCCGGCTCCGTGCTCGTCATCGGCGCGTGCGGCCAATTAGGTCTCGAATTAGTCGCCGCCCTGCGCCAGCGCTACGCCCCCCACTGCGTGGTGGCCGCCGACGTGCGGCCCCCGAAAAACCCCGAAATGCTGGCCGGTGGCCCCTTCGAGCTGCTCGACGTGCTCGACCGCACCCGCCTCGACAAGCTCATCCGCCAGTACCGGCCCAAGCAGATTTACCACCTCGCGGCGCTGCTTTCGGCCACCGCCGAGAAGAACCCGCTGTTCGGCTGGCAGCTGAACATGGACGGCCTGCTGATTGTGCTCGAAGCCGCCGTGGCCCACGGCGTGGCCCAGGTGTACTGGCCCAGCTCCATTGCCGTGTTCGGGCCCGACACGCCCCGCGACCACACGCCGCAGGTCACCATCATGAACCCCAACACGGTGTACGGCATCAGCAAGCTGGCCGGCGAGCAGTGGTGCGAGTGGTACCACCGCAAGCACGGGCTGGACGTGCGCAGCCTGCGCTACCCCGGCCTCATCGGCTACAAGAGCCTGCCTGGTGGCGGCACCACCGACTACGCCGTGGACATTTACCACAAGGCCGTGGCCGGCGAAAACTACGAGTGTTTCCTGGAAGAGGGCACCTACCTGCCGATGATGTACATGCCCGACGCCCTAAAAGCGACGTTGGACCTAATGCACGCCCCGGCCGAGCAAATCAAAGTGCGCACCAGCTATAACTTGGGCGCCATGAGCTTCTCGCCCGCCGAAATCACGGCCAGCATCCAGAAGCACGCCCCCGATTTCCAGGTGAGCTACAAGCCCGATGGCCGCCAGCAAATTGCCAACTCCTGGCCCGCCAGCATCGACGACTCCAAGGCCCGTCAGGACTGGGGCTGGGCGCCCGAATTCGACCTGGACAAGATGACCCAGGACATGCTGGTGCACCTGAAAGAGTTGCAGCCGGCGTAAGGGGCCGGAAGTGAGAACGGTGCGGCTTGGAAACCTGACCTCCTTTCAAAAAAAGAGGGGCACCAGTTTTTATCCGATGCTAAAGCAAAAAAGCTCGCTGTACAGCGAGCTTTTTTGCTTAAAATAGTAATCGTCGATTACACAAGACCGGTGCCCCTCTCCGCGGGAGAGGGGGGCAGGGGTGAGGTGAACGGGGCAGCGCGGTCGACCTCAGCAAAGCCACGCTACATCAAAATGTTGTTCACCGGCTGCAGGGCAGCGGGTATTTCCATCTCATCGAGCAGCTCGCGCAGGTCGATTTCGATGGTGCGGGCCAGGGCCGTGATGGGGACGTCGTTGGCGCTGCCTTCGAAGGGGTTTTCGGTGCTCTCGCCCACCCGTTCCATGGTCAGGAAAATCCACGAAACCAATGCGCTAAACGGCACGGTGAGCCACACAAAATGCGCCCCGAGCTTGTCGAATTCCTGCAATAGACCGAAAGGCACGAGGAAGACAAACACGCGGGCCACGAACAAGTTGACGGTGGCGAACTGCCGCGGGTAGGGAAAGTTTTTGAGTCGCTCGCACTTTCCTTGCTGCTCGTACAGGTCGGTGAGCAAGCGCGTCAGCTCAAAATAGCGAAACATTTCGAGCGCGCCGTCGTCGACCAGTACTTTGAGCTGGCGCGACTGCAGGCCCAACAGGTGCGTGGCCCGGTTCTTTTTGCTGAGCACGTAGGCGGCATCGGCGGGGGTGAGGTAGCGTTGCAGTTCGTCGGGCAGGGCGGTTTCGCGCTCGGCCACGTGGAAGCGGCGGCTGTATTCCACGTTGGCGGGCTGGGTGGTGGTTTCCCAGCTGCGGGGCTCGCGTAGCTGATACCGCAGGGCCGTGAGCCACGCCAGGTGCCGGTGCACCAGCTGCTGGCGGGCATCGGCAAAGCCGGACCCGTCGGGCGGGGCGGGGTCCACCATGTCGCGCACCAGCACGCCCCAAGCCCGGCTGACGTTCACCACCGAGCCCCAGATTTGGCGGGCTTCCCAGAGGCGGTCGTAGGTGGCGTTGTTTTTGAAGCCGACGATGAAAGCCGAAGCCGTGCCCACCAGTGCAATGGGCACCCAGGGCATGGCAAGCCAGCGCCAGCCCAGCCCAACGTAAAGCAACGTGGGCACCAGCCCGAGCACCAGTATCGCCGCGATTTCGCGGCGCGTCCAGAATAAAACTTCTTTGAGGCTGTAGTGGTGGCCAGAATGCATGGGGAAAAGGCTGAATGATGCCCCCGAAGCAGCGGCTGATGCGGCGGCCCGGCGGTGATGTGAAAGCAAGCTACTCACGCCTCGGCATAGCGGCCAACCCGCGCCAGTTGCGCATAGCCAATTCGTAACGCTTGATTAATGCCCTGGCAACAAGCCGGTTTCACCTTTGCCGCACATTTACGCTGCTGTGCGATGTCTGACAACGACCAAAAAATAACCCGCCGAAAATTCGTTCGTAACACGGCGCTGCTCTCCGGCGGGGTAGCCCTGCTGCCCGCCTTTCTCACGAGTTGCGACGATGACGACGAACCGGACATTAACTACACCGGTGATTTTGGCTTCCGCGAAGGCGTGGCCAGCTTCGACCCCTCGGCCAGCAACGTCATTCTGTGGACGCGCTACACCAACGCCGACAACGAGTCCGGCGACGCGAACCTGCGCTGGGAAGTGGCCACCAGCAGCGCCTTCAGCCCCCTTGTGGCCAGCGGCACCGTGGCCGCCACCGAAGCCACCGACTACACCGCCGTGGTGGACGTGCCCGGCCTCGCGGCCAACACCAAGTACTACTACCGCTTCCGCGCCGAGCGCACCAAGGCCGAGTCGGTGGTGGGCGAAACCAAAACCCTGCCCACTGGCGCCCAGGCCAGCAGCGTGAAGCTGGCCGTGGTGTCGTGCGCCAACTTCCAGTCCGGCCTGTTCAACGTGTACGGCGCCGTGGCTGCTTCCGACGCCGACGCCGTGGTGCACCTCGGCGACTACATCTACGAGTACGGCGCGGGCGGCTACGGCACCAACCCCGCCACTGCCGGCCTCAACCGCGCCCACCTGCCGGCCACCGAAATCGTGAGCCTGAGCGACTACCGCACCCGCTACCGCCAGTACCGGTCCGACAAGCAGCTCCAGCGCGCCCACCAGCTCAAGCCCTTCATCTGCGTGTGGGACGACCACGAGTCGGCCAACAATGCCTACGTCGGCGGGGCCGAAAACCACCAGGCCACCGAG
Source organism: Hymenobacter sp. (assembly GCF_036388155.1). NCBI lineage: Bacteria > Pseudomonadati > Bacteroidota > Cytophagia > Cytophagales > Hymenobacteraceae > Hymenobacter > Hymenobacter sp. The sequence goes on from NZ_DASVSI010000121.1 coordinate 61,042, forward strand.
GGTTCCTGGGAGGCGCGCAAGCAGGTTTCTATTCAGGTGTGGCACGAGTACCTGCCGGCCCGCACCACCGACAAAACCAAAATCTACCGCCGCTTCGAGTTCGGCAACCTCGTGAACCTGCTCATGCTCGATACGCGCATCGTGGGCCGTGACAAGCAGCTGAACTTGGCCGACTACTTCACCGGGCCCGGCGGCTCCTTCAACGCCGCCGCTTTCGTACCGGCCTGGTCGAACCCCAACCGCTCGATGCTCGGCGCCGACCAACGCACCTGGCTGACGGGCGCCCTGGGCAGCAGCAGCGCCAAGTGGCAGGTGTTGGGCTCGCAGGTGCTCATGGGCAAGATGTACCTCCCGGCCGAGCTGCTGCCCGTGGTGGCCCAACTGGCCAGCAACCCCACGCCGGCGCTGCTGGCCCAGTACAGCACCGTGGCCACGCAACTCAGCGCCATCAAGCTGCGCATCCTGCAAAACGACCCCAGCGTGACGGCCGCCGAGCGCGCCCGCGTGAGCACGGTGCTGCCCTACAACCTCGACGCCTGGGACGGCTACCCCGCCGAACGCGAGCGGGTGTACGCCGCCGGCGCGGGCAAAAAGCTCATTTCCATTGCCGGCGACACCCACAACGCCTGGCACAACGACCTCACCACCGCCACCGGCCAGCGCGTGGGCGCCGAGTTTGCCTGCCCGTCGGTGTCGTCGCCGGGCTTCGAGACCTTGCTGGCCGGCAACGCGGCCGCCATCGCCGGGTTCGAGCAGTCGAACGCGCTGCTGATTGACGACTTGCAGTACCTCGACGCTTCGAAGCGTGGCTTTGTGCTGGCCGAGTTCACCGCCTCCAACGCCACGGCCCAGTACCGCTACGTGGCCGGCCTGGAAACCGAAAACGCCGCCACCACCACCGGCAAAACGGTGACGGAGGCGTAGCGCTACAAATCCCGCAGGCAATTCGGAAACGGTATAAAACCGGTCATGCCGAGCGCAGCCGAGGCATCTCGCGTGGGGTAGTAATTCAATCGTAAGAAAAGAATCACTGCCCCGAGCGAGATGCCTCGGCTCCGCTCGGCATGACGTTCTATTTACTTCTAGCTGTCGCTTAAACTGAGTCGCTCGCCTCGCGCCGTGGCCCTGGTTCCGGCCGGGGCTGCCGTTGCTGAGGCACGTTGAACAGCATCGACGTAGCCCACGGCACCAGGAAGCACGCCACCGTGAGCACGGTGAGGCCCACGTCGGCGGCTTCGCTGTCCAGCGCCTCGCTCACGGGGTGGCCGGGTAGGAAGTGCGTCACCAGCGACAGCATCAGCTTGAGGCCCAGCAAGCCAATGACCACAAACGCGGCCGTTTCCAGAAAGGGGTACTTGCCCATGAGCAGCACGAAGGCCTGGGCCACCAGCCGCATGGCCAGAATGCCGATGAACACGCCGCCGCAAATCAGAATCAAATTGTCGGTGAAGGCCACCACGGCAAACACGTTGTCGATGGAAAAGGCCAAATCCATCAGCTCGATGAGCGCCACCGTGGCCCAGAACTTGCCCAGCAGCCCGATGGTGTGGCGGTAAAACCAACTTTTCTCTTTGTCGATGGCCTCGTCGTCGTGCGCCGGGCGGGCCTTGAATTGGTTGTACGCCAGGTACAGCAGGTAAAGCCCGCCCAGTGGTTTCAAAAACCAGAATTTGATGAGAAAGGAGGCGAACAAAATGCACAGCCCGCGGAAAATGTAGGCCCCAAAAATGCCGTATTGCAGGGCTTTTTTGCGCTGCTCCTTGGGCAGGTCGCCCACCATGGTGGCCAGCACCGCCGCATTATCGACGGAAAGCAGGCTTTCGATGATGACCAAATTGCCCATGATGGCTGCCGAGGCCCACGGGTTGTCAAGAATTTGCTGAACGTATTGATTCACACAGTAGAGGGTAACGAAGAAAAGAATGCGGCCCTGCCATGTTCAACGGCGGTTGCCGCGGAAGGGTGCCTCTATGGTAGTAAGTCGTAAGTAATAAGACGCAAGACGGGCTGCAAAAAACTTGTTGTCAACCCGTTGTGCTCGTCATGCTTGCTACTTAATGCCTATTGACCACTCGGCGGGGGGTAATACGTGCGGGGCCAAACCAGCCAATAGCGGCGCAAGAAAGCCCCATTCCTGCAATGCCCCGCTTCGGGGAGTGCGGTGGCTCATTTTGCCACGGCCACAGCTGGCACGAGCAACTCGTGCATCTCTTCCAAAATGGAAGTCCAATTTTCGAGGTAAAGCATGTGGCCTTCGCCCGGCAGCAGCCGCACCTGCGCCCTGGCCATGCGGCTGGCCAAGTAAGGAATGTTGCCGGGCGCCCACACGCCATCGGCGGTGCCGTGCCAGAGGCGAACCGGCGCCCGCACGTCCTCGATGCGAAACCCGGGCCGTCGGCACCACGCTTGCGCGTCGTCATACACGCCCCGGCCGTGGTGCGCAAAGCCCTGCACGGCCGCATCGCGCAGCAGCTCCCGGAAGCCCGGCCGGCCCGTCACGTCGGCCTCGGCGGCGCGCATCAGGCGAATGAACCAGTCGAGGGTGCGGTCGGGGTGGCGGGCCCACTGCCGGCTCAGCCACAAAAAAGTGGTGCGGTTGAGCCACGGAAAAGCGACCTGGCCCCAGTGCAGGGCCTTCCACACGGGCGAAAGCTGCCGGTAAGCGGCGGGCTCGCCCAGCGGCAGGCAGGTGCTAAGCAGCTGCACCGCCGCCACCCGCGCCGGGTGCCGCGCCGCCAGCGCCAGCGCGTGCACGCCGCCCACCGACCAGCCCATCACGCCCACCGCTTCTCGAATTCCCAGCACCTCCAGCCCCGCCGCCACGTCGTCGGCAAACGAAGGAAAGGTGAGGCGTCGGTACACGCTGGACTGCCCCACGCCGGGTCGGTCGAACGCCAGAATCTGAAGTTGCAGTCGGTCCAGCAGGACCGCGTCGTTCGGCAGCTCCAGGCTGGAGGAGCCAAACCCGTGGTGAAACACCACCGCCCGGTACGCCGGGTTGCCGTAACGGGTCAGGCCCAGGCGCCGCCCGTCGGGCAGCTCGATGGTGAGGGGCGTGGTGCTTCCGGCAGCGGGTTCGGGCATGGCCAGGATACGGCGGGCGGGGCCGGTGGTTTCTTGGGTGGCATCTGCAGCAGGGGGTTACCTTCGTTGCTGTAAAATGCCTTTGTGTTATGGCCAAATCAGTTAAACAACAGGTCGAAACGTCGCCTTATCTCAAGCAGGTGCGGACACGGGATTACCGTTCAATTCGGGATGCTAAAGTGGATTTCAAGCCAGGGCTCAATATTATTATTGGCGATAATGGTGCTGGAAAAACCAACTTTTTGTCCCTAACAAGTGAATTAGTCAACCCGTTTAGTACTCCGATTGAGGGAGCAAATTGCGAATTGGTCCTTTATTTTAAAGAAGACTTAAAGGTTGTTTTCAAGAAAAAGGATAAAAGAAAGCAAGTATCGAAAAGGAATTGCCTTTTTGATGAATGCTTCCGATTCGCTCTTAGTTGAGGTTTCTGGTAAAGAGTCGATGATTAGTTCTGATTACTTAGTTGATGGAATTGAAAACCTGGTTGGCTATGACCCAAGCTATGAAGTGATATCGATAGGGCATGGGGTTCCGATAATTCACCTTCCTATTGTTAGCGACAATGCGGAAATGATGTTCGTCAGGCGCGGAGCTTTAAGACTAAAGGACGTAGCGACAGGGGCTAGTATTGGTCATACTTCGCGCTTTGTAGAAGCATTGCGTCAGACTATTGAGTACGGGCTAGAAGAACTATTGCCCCGAAGTCATACACGCACACTATCCAGTGACACGTCTGCCGAAAGAATAAAAATATTGGTGGAACGACTACTCGATAAGCAGCTAGCACAAATTATCCCTGCGCTCAGCATTTATTCTGCCGTTCAATCGATTCGTCGGTTTGAATCATGGCAAGTATATTTTAATCAGGCTCAAGAAGAAATTTTGTTAAAAGGATTGGTGCTGGAATTTCTTGTCAATGACCAATGGCTACCTTTCACTGCATTGTCTGACGGAACTAAACGTATTTTCTATATCCTGTCAGAAATTTTAGCGGAGTCTGCTTTTATGGTAGACATCACCCCAGAAGATGTAGAAGTTGAGATTACTTCGTTGAAAAAAATTATCTTTCTCGAAGAGCCAGAACTCGGCATCCACCCTAAGCAACTCACCAAGCTACTGAATCTCATCCGCGAAGTTTCCAAGGAGCATCAAGTTATCATGACTACGCACTCGCCGCAGGTGCTTGACATGCTGACCGAAAAAGAGTTGGACCGCATCACCGTATGCACCCTCGACCCGAAGAAAGGCACGCAGTTCCACAAGCTGAGCCGGGCGAAGCAAGCGCAGACGCGGACATACATGCGGGAAGTAGGCTTCTTGAGCGACTATTGGCGCTATTCGTTTCTGGAGGAAACCGACGCAGAGTAGGCTAATGGCGAAGAAAGTAGTGAAAAAAGGCTTCCTAGTGGGGCTGTTAGGGGAGTCGCCCAACGACACGGCTTCTGTGGAAGCACTGTTGGGGCCACGCTACAGCGAGCGGGTAAAGTTCACGGTTATCAGCCCCGAGATTACGGGCAGTCAGCTGGATAATCCTAAGTTTCAGCACATCATTCGGATGAATTACCGGTTTAAAAAGCCGGATTTGGTCGTCGTTACCCGCGACTTAGACGCGCCGGCATCGGACCGAGCGCAACGGCTCAAGCGTAACGAGTTTTTTCGAAAGATAAACTCGGGTTTGGAGGGCAAAGGTGTGTATTTGCTTCATGTGCAGGCGATGGAAGCATTGATTGCCGCCGACATAAGGGTTTTCAACGCGCGGTACGAGTGCGTTTGCGTCGTACCCGACGACCCCATGACTATTGCGGACCCAGCGGCCTTTCTGAAAAATGCTACATCCCCCGGCAAGCCCCACTACGACGAAGGCCATTGCGCCGACTTGTTGAGTAAAGTTGATTACAACGTTTTACTCGCCAATTGCCGTTACTTCTCGGCCTTCGACCAGTAATTTTCTACTCGCTTACCAGCCGTTACAATTCCCTAAAGGCACTACCTTAAGCACCCCGACCAGCGCTAGGAGAGGACATCCAGGGCAGGTGCAGGCTTGATAATTATAACGGCTCGCCGTACTCCACTTCAGTAGCTTGCGTAAGCAAGGCACGGTCCCACGCCGACGCCCTTTTTCTACTCACATGATAGTCAACTCCACGCCCACCGGCTGGCAAATTATTTACCAGCAGGCACATGCCTTGCTGGCCGCGCAGCTGGCCTGGGCCTGGCCGCCCACGCTGCCGCCCGACCTGTGGGTGGGCCTGCTGGCCGCCACCGCGCAGCACGACGACGAGCAGCAGGACTGGCACGGCCACGGCGGCCACTACGGCCTCACGCCCGCCGGCGCGCCCGCCAACTTCACCCAAAAAGAATTCTCGCTGGAGCAGGCTACCGGCGTATTGGCCGCTGCCCGCTTCCAGGGGCAGTGGCGCAGCCTGCTCACCAGCATGCACCTCAGTTGCTTGTACGAGGGCTTGCGGGGCCAGGAAAAGCAGATTGACGCCTTCCTCGACGAGCTGCACGCCGGCCAGCTGCGCTGGCGCCGGGCCCTGAAGGTGAAAAAAGCCGAAGCCCAAGCCGCCTACGACCTGTTGCACTGGTGCGACCGCCTCTCCCTCATTTTCTGCCGGGACGAGCTGCCCGAAATGGGCCGCGCCGTGGAAATCCATCGCGGGCCCGACGACCGGGGCTACACCGTGCGCCAGCCGCAGCCCGGCGGCCCGGTGCAGGTGGCACCCTGGCCCTTTGCCGCGCCTGAAATTGAGGTGAGCGTGGAGGCCAGCGTGCTCACGCAGCTGCAGTTTCGCGACGACGCCGAGCTGGCGGCGGCCCTGCGAGCCGCGCCCGTCGAAACGCTGCGCTGGACGCTGCGGGCCTAATCCTGAGGTTTATTTCTCGGCGGCCGACACCAACTTGGTAACGGGTACTTTGCTGGTCATCACGCCGGGAGGCAGGGTTTGGGCCACGGCAATGTTGTCGAGGCGGGCGGGCTTGGTGGCCTCGTCGCGGCCGGCGGCCAGTAGCAATTGGCCGTGGCGGGCGTACTCGTTCCAGCGCCGACGGAAGGCGGGCTGTTGGTCGGTGGCATTGGGGAAATACGCCCACTCGTCCACGAGGCTGGTGGCGGAGTCAACCAATACTTCGTAGCGGTTTTGGGGCGTTTCGCCCACGTTTTTGAAGGTCATTTGCAGCACCTCGGCGGGCTTGCCGGCCATGGTTTTGCCCGGGCCCCGGTAGGTCAGGGTCACACCCGAGTCCTTGAGCTTGAAGGGCATGAGCAGCCAGTAGGAATTGTTTATCCAAATGCCGGTAAGCTTGGCAAGCACGGCCTGCCCGGCGGCTGTCGCCGACACGTCCTGGCCGCGGCTGTAAACTTGGCCTTTTTGGCTGTTGAGGTTGTAGTTGGCCACCAGGGTGTCTTTTTCCCAGTGAAAGTCTCCCGTTTTCTGGTCCCAAATCTGGTACTGGCCCCCGAAGAAGCTCCAGGCAAAGTAGCGGGTGTTTTTCAAGGCCTCGTAGCCGCCCATTGCGCGCATCACGCGGTCGGCCAGGGCCACGGCTTTTGCGTCGGAGCCGACGCTGTCGAAGCCCGCTGCGGTGGGATAGGAGCCGTTATCGGGCGCCGCCTTGGTTTTGGCAGATTCTTGAGGGGCGGGGCAGCCCAAGAGCCCCACGCTGCACACAACGGCTACGCCCACGCGCAGCACCCAGGAAAACGGACGCGTCATAACATCAGAATGAGCCAAGGCCACCGCGTGTGGCCCGAGCAGCAAAGTACGGCTTGGGCCGGTTATAGTTGGAGCCACCAAGCAAAAGCGTCCCGCATCCAGCCAATTGACAATCTGCGGGTTTCAGCTCCCACGCGGCCCACTCAATGCAGGCGACTGCAGGCCAGCAAGCCAACGCGGTCCGGCTTTGGCCGTACTAAGAGCATGCAAGCACTGGCTTAGCGCCGCTTCTTTTCCGCAGCATGGCTCACTACAAATTTTCCGACGTCCTGGCTGTTCTGAAGTCTTCAGCAGGAGAGTTCAGCAACAACAACTCGTTTCGGCACGCGGCGGCGCTGTCGTACTACACCATTTTCTCGCTGCCGCCGCTGCTGCTCATCGTCATCACGGTGGCCAGCGCGGCCTATGGCGGCGAGGCCGTCACGGGGCAGGTGTACGGGCAACTGAAGGGCTTGGTCGGGCCCGACTCGGCCAAGTTCTTGCAAGACAGCATCGCCAAGTTCACCGTGCAGCAGCGCGGGCCCATTGCCACGGCCATCGGGTTGGCTACGCTCATTTTTGCAGCCACCACGTTTTTCGTCACGCTGCAGGAGAGCATCAACGACATCTGGAACCTGAAGGTAAAAACCGCGGGCATTGGCATTGGCGCTTTCGTCAAGCAGCGCTTCCTGTCGTTCGGGTTGATTTTGAGCGTGGCCCTGCTGCTGCTCATTTCCTTCGTGGTGAGCGCCGTGCTCAGCGCTTTCACGGGCTGGCTGCAGCGCCAGATTCCCGAAGTGGGCGTCATCGTCATCCGGCTGGTGGACATTGCCTTGTCGCTGGGCATCACCACGCTGCTGTTTGCCCTCATCTACCGGTTTCTGCCCGACGCCATCATCCGTTGGCGCGACGTGGGCATTGGGGCCTTCATCACAGCATTGCTTTTTGTGATTGGCAAATACCTCATCGCCTTCTACATTGCCCAGTCCGACCCCGGCTCGGCGTTTGGCGCGGCGGGCTCGGCCATCGTGTTGCTGCTGTGGGTCAACTATTCCTCGCTCATCATCTTCTTCGGCGCCGAATTTACCCAGGAGTTTGCCGACGCGTTTGGCCAAAAAGTGCAGCCCAAAGCCCACGCCGTGCGCGTGCGGCTCGAAGAGTACGCCCCCGGCGAATCGGACGAGGAAATTGCCACCGGCCGCCCCCGCGCCACCGGCCGCTGGAAAGCGTAGGACGGCCGCGCCTTTTGGCAACCACCCACAATGCAAACGCCCCACCGGAGGCCAGCGGGGCGTTTGTAAATAAATAATGGCTGCGGTAGGTTACCGCTTAGAACGCAATGCCGAACGTGATGCCCGTGCGGATGCCAAAGCCTTGGAACGCACCAGCGTCGAAGGTATCGGTGTCGTTGCCGGACTTGGCCGTGATGGAGCCGCCGTTGTACGATGGGCCGAGGAAAGTATCCAGCGAGAAGCGCTGCTTGAAAATCCACTGATGACCCACCACTACGCCGCCTCCAAAAGTGTTGAGCGAAGCTTCGTCGGTTTGGCTAACGGGGTTGCCGTTGTTATTAAACGAATCGTAAGTGGTTTTCAGCGTCAGGTTCTGGTAGCGCACAAACGGGCCCACGTAGAAGCCTTCCATGGCCTCTTTGCTGCTCGAGAGGTAAAAACGATACTCGGGCGTGATGGCAAAACCCGTGATGTCGGTGTCGCCAATGTTCCAGCTCGTGAACAAGCCGCCAAGTTCCAGGCTGCTCGAAGAGCTCAGCTTGTGTTCGAAGAAGAACGAACCGGTTTTAACGATTGGGCTCAAGATGTTAACCTTGATAACGTTGTCCTGAGCTGACGCGGAACCCGCGGCCAACAACAGGCCCATAGAGAATAGAAGCTTTTTCATGCAAGGCAGAAAAAAAGTGGTTGAAATGTACCAGGCAAAGGTAAATGGGTTCAGCTTATCAGTGCTATAGATTTATATAAAAAATTTTAGTTGTCAGAAAGCGACGCCGAAGGTGAGGCCGCCTCGGATGTCGTAGTTTAAGTTGTTGCTGTAGCCAATAAAGTCGCCCTTGCGTGGCGTGTAGCCGGGCGTGTCCGACGAGACGGCGGTAAAAGCGTAGCCAGGACCGAAGTAGGCATCAAGCGAAAACCGCTGCTTGAAAATCCAGTGCCGCCCGACCGTCACGCCCAGCCCGAAGGCGTTTAGACTGGATTCGAACCGGCCGGAGTTTGGCCCGGAATAGTCGGAACCTGACTGGCTCAGGTGCTGGAAGCGCAGGTAGGGCGCCACGTAGAAACCTTCGAGCGCCGGGTGCTTTTCAGACAGGTACAGCCGGTATTCGGGCGTGAGGGCAAAGCCGGAGGTGGTGATTTCATCATACCCAGTGCCATAAAACCCGAAAGATTCGCCGTCTGTGTACCCAAACGTGCCCGCAACATTCATTTGAAAGCTGCTGGACTCGCTTAGCTTGTGCTCAAAGGAAATGGCTAGCGTGTTGAGCACTGGCTGGAATATATCCAATTTCACAGCATTATTCTGGCCGCGGGCCACACCGGCAAGCAGGAGAAGGGCAGGCAATAACAATTTTTTCATTGGCTGAGGATTGAGCTAAACGAGGGCTGTGTATGGCGTGCTTGGACGAAAAAAGAATCTTCGCGCACTGATGAGGATATTCGGGGCCACAAGGTTGCACGCGCTTCGGCAATTTTGATTGGATACCCTAGGCTGCATGACGCCTTTTTTAAGAATTCTCATTGTCCATACACCCTAGCTCAATGGGCGAGTTGGGTGTCGAGGCTGAATGAAACCAGCGCTTGGGTGGGTGAATTAGCCATTGGATTTCCCCAAAGCGCAACGTCCTTGGTGAAGAGATAATGTCTTTGATTTCTATTTTGGGCAAAGAAGTAATGTTTTAATTAACTACTGAGTATCAGTTTATTGTTTTTCAACCCAAGGCGGTGCCTAACCAGCAAAAGCCTTGCTGAAAAGTCCCAAATAACTATAAATTGAATTGCAACCATGTGCGGGTAGCAGGCCATCTTTGAGGAAAATTAAGCCCCTCCATGAAGCTACTGGTACGTTGCATTTGCTGCTCGCTGGCGCTGACTAGCCTGCCCGCCTGGGCCCAATCTTCGGCCGAACGCATACTGGTGGTCAGCCCCGCCGTGGGCGAGCTCATCGACGGGGCCGAAAAAGCTCGTTTTGGCCTCTTTCCCAACTACGCCGCCGATGATTTCCAGGAAGCCCGCTTCGTACAGGCCCTGACCGCCGACAGCGCCATCACCTTGCGCACCCGCCTGCGCGGCGGCCGCGAGGTAGCGCGCCCCTACACGGCGGCGGAATACGCGGCCGTGCAAACCACCATCGCCCGCCGCGCCGAGGAGCTGGGCATATCGGGCGCCGCTCCCGCAGCCCGCCCCAGCGCGACTCCCGCGGCCACCAACCGGTCAACTCCCGAAATCATCGGCCGGACCTACAGCGTGGAGCTGAGTTCGGGCAGTTCCTTCACGGGGGTTTTGCGGGCGGCCACCCCGTTGGAGCTGGAGTTTGACACCAAGGACCTGGGCATTGTGCGCGTGCAGCGCAGCAACGTCGCCTCGTTTGCGCTGCTCAATGCCGAGCAAGCGCGGCGCGGCTACGACGACGTGGGCAACGGCACGCGCATGTTTTTTGCGCCCACGGCCCGCAACCTGCGCAAAGGAGAAGGCTACGTGCAGGACATCGACATCTTCCTGATTGGGGCCAACTACGGCATCACCGATAACTTTTCGGTGGGCGTGCTGGTGCCCGTGCTGCCGGGCTTGGGACTGAACGTCTTCGCCATCACCCCCAAGTTCAGCGTACCGGTCAACGACAAGTTCAACGTGGGCGCGGGCGTGCTCTATGCCAACGCTTTCGGCTACGGCGGGGGCATTGGCTACGGCGTGGCCACCTACGGCACGGCCGATAATAACCTGACGCTGGGCCTGGGCTACGGCTTTGGTGGAGGTGATGTGAGCAGCTCGCCGGTAGTGGTAGTGGGCGGTAACTTGCGGGTGGCCCGGCGCCTCTCGCTGGTTACCGAAACCTACGTGGTCGACGGCGGCTTGGCGGGCCTAATTGGCGCACGCGTGGCGGCTTCGCGCGTCAGCGGCAGCTTGGGCCTGCTCTACGTCAGCGGCAACGAAATTGGGGGGATATACCCGGCGTATGCGGAGTTTGCCTACCGCTTCGGAAAAATTAAGTAACCACCTCAACGCACAGAAAAGCCCGTTCTCCGGCGAGAGAACGGGCTTTTTTATTTACTCAGAAAACGCTTACGCAGCCTCGGCCTTTTCCTTCACCGCCAGCTGCCCGCAGGCAGCATCGATGTCCTTGCCGCGCGAACGACGGATGTTGGTTTGCACGCCGCGGTCGGCCAGGTACTTGTGGAAGGCCGTGATTTTGTCGGCTTCGGCGTTCTGGTAGCTTGCGTTGTCGATGGGGTTGTATTCGATGAGGTTGACCTTGCAGGGCAGCCACTTCGCAATTTTGAAGAGGTGCTCGGCGTCGTCCAGCCCGTCGTTGAAGCCGTCGAACACGATGTACTCGTAGGTGACTTTGCGGCCAGTTTTCTGGTGATAGTACTGCAGGGCTTCCTTGAGCGCCGCCAGCGAGTTGGCCTCGTTGATGGGCATGATTTCGTTGCGCTTGGCATCGGTGGGCGCGTGCAGCGACAGGGCCAGGTTGGCCTTCACGTCGTCGTCGGCCAACTTCTTAATCATTTTGGCAATGCCGGCCGTGCTGATGGTGATGCGGCGCGGGGCCATGTTCAGGCCGTCGGGCGCGGTGATGCGGCGCACGCTTTCCACCACGTTGGCATAGTTGAGCAGGGGCTCGCCCATGCCCATGTACACGATGTTGGTAAGCGGCGTGCCGTACTGGGCCTCGCACTGCTCCCCAATGCGCACCACCTGGTCATAAATCTCGGCCGCGTCGAGGTTGCGCTTGCGGTCCATGTAGCCCGTGGCGCAAAACTTGCACGTGAGCGAGCAGCCCACCTGGCTCGAAATGCAGGCCGTCATCCGCGTATCGTGCGGGATGAGCACGCCTTCCACCACGTTGCCGTCGTAGAGCTTGAAGGCCGACTTTATGGTGCCGTCGCTGCTGAGCTGCTTGTTCTGCACCGTCACGCCGTTTATTACGAAGTGCTTATCCAGCAGCTCACGCGTCGCCACCGAGATGTTGTTCATCTCTTCAAACGTGGCGGCGGTGTTTTTCCACAGCCACTCCAGTACCTGTTTGGCACGGAAAGGCTTCTCGCCGTGCTCGACCATAAAGGCCTTGAGCTCGTCGGGCGAGGTTTTGCGGATGTCACGCTTTTTAATGACGGGGGCGAGGGGCAGTTCCAGCAGCATAGCACAAAGATACAAGACGACAGGGCGTTGGGTTCCCGCGTCTCATCGCATTAATTGGTAGCGATGAGTAGCTTGCAGAAACCACCTGTCGGCAATTGCCTGCCTAGAACTGTTTATGCTATCCGAAACAGCATGTCCCGCTTATGCTCGCTATTTGTATACTGACGAGTATTATACCAACGATGCTATAAAAACCTTTCAGGCCGATTGTACGCGGCAGCATCAAGGCCGGAAAAAGGGAGATGGGTACGAGCGATTTGTGAACTGGACGCGACAAGGCAACGAACTGCTAATCTTTACGGGGCGTGCTTACGCTGACCTAATTGTCCCTAAGAAATTCAACGGCATTTTTCGCCTTGCTAGCCCTCGTGAGTATCAACTGGTAAATTTTGAGCTCACACAGTCAATTTTGCTACTGGGCGGACTGCATCCCTTCAATAGCATTGAACTCGGCCATAAACATCTCTGTGTGCTCACTTTCGAGGAAGAAGTACCAGCTTTGTTTGGGAGACTCCACAAAGAAGACGGGTCCTATCGCGCCCCCATCGAGAACCGTGAACAATTGGGTTTCTGCAATGCTCGCGACTTGCCAGCCATCACCGAGCGTTTAGAGAAAGTAGCCCAGCTGCGGTCACAGTACGGCAAAGAGTGGTGGAACTATGATGAGTTATCTGCCTAACCGGGCCGCCAGCGCCTCCGGCAGCAAGCGCAGCTTGCGCACGTTGTAGTCGAAGCAGAGCATGCCGGTTTTGGCGCGGGCTATTTCTTTGCCGGCTTGGTTGTGCACGTGGTACACCACGTCGAAACCGTACTTGCTGGCGTCGGCAGCGGCCATTTGGATGCGTAGCACGTCGCCGTGGAAGGCCTCGCCTTTGTACTCCATGGCCACATCCACCATGATGAGGCCGAGTTTGCTCACGGGGTCGTAGTCGCTCTCCAGGCCCAACGAGCGCAGGAAATGCACCCGCGCCTCGTGCAGAATGCTCAGCAAGGCGTCGTTGCCGAGATGGCCGCCGTAGTTGAGGTCGGTGATGCGCACCGCGATTTCGGTGGCGAAGGAGAAGGTGTCGGGCAGGGCTACTTTTACGCGGGCCATGGTTTCAATGAAGAATTAAGAATGAATAATGAAGCATTATTCGGGGAGCCAAAGGTAGAGGTGCGCGTGACGGGCGACGGGTCGAGCACGCTCTACGTGCCGGCGCTGGGCGAGCATTACCACTCCACGCACGGGGCCGTGCAGGAGGCGCAGCACGTGTACATAGGCGCCGGGCTGGCGCCGGCGCTGGCCGGTGCTCAGTCCCCCGTGAGGGTGCTGGAGGTGGGCTTCGGAACCGGCCTCAACGCGCTGCTCACGCTGCAGCAGAGCCTGGCTGCGCCCGTGGGCATTCGCTACGACACCGTGGAAAAGTACCCACTTTCGCCCGCCATCATTGCCCAGCTCGGCCTGGAGCGCTACGTGTTGAACCCCGAGCTGCTCGCCTTTCACGAGCGGCTACACGCGGCGCCCTGGAACGAAACCGTCCCGTTGACGGCTCGTTTCTCGCTGCGGAAAATCGAAGGGGCGTTGCAAGGAACCAGCTTCTCACCCGACCAGTACCACGTCATTTACTTCGACGCTTTTGCCCCCGAGAAGCAGCCCGAGCTGTGGACCGAAGCCATCTTTGCTACGCTCTACGCCGCCGCTGCGCCGGGCGCGGTGCTGGTGAGCTACTGCGCCCAAGGCCAGTTCCGGCGGAACCTGCGGGCCGCGGGCTGGCTAACCGAAAAGCTGCCCGGCCCGCCCGGCAAGCGCGAAATGACGCGCGCCGTGAAGGCCCGCGTGGCCTAGCAAAACCTACGGGCGCGGGGTAAGTACCTACGAAAATCTGACACTCCGTTCTACACGCGTCATGCCAACCAGCTCATCCATAGAAATTTATTGTCCCCGCTGCCAGTGGGAGCCCGACGGTGGCGCGCACTGGCGGTGCCATTGCGGGCATATCTGGAACACGTTCGATACGGCGGCCGTATGCCCGCACTGCCGCTACCGGCACCGCGACACGAGTTGCCCCGCGCAGCCTGGCGGGTGCGGGCAGGTTTCGCCGCACATCGACTGGTACCACGGCCTGAGCGAAGCCATAACGAAAATGGTTGAGGAAGCACTTACTACGCCGGTTGGCGTATGTTGCATGGTAAATGAGTCGTAAATTTCTTGAAACCGAAGGCCCGGTGTGGGTGGCCGAAGGCATCATCAGCGAACAGCAGCGGCAGCAGTTGCTGGCCCGCTACCCCACCGAAGTGCGGGCCCTGGGCCTGCTGCCGGTGCTGGGCAGCATCTTGGTGGGGCTCAGCGGCCTCAGCCTGGTGGCGGCCAACTGGCAAGCCTTGCCTGAAATCGTACGGCTGGCCTTGCTGCTGGGCAGCTTCGTGGGCGCTTACGCCGCCGGGGCCTATTTCCTGCGCCGCGGCAACCCCGACCTGGGCCACGGCCTCATCGGCTTGGGGCTGATATTGTTCGGGGCCAGCATCATTCTCACCAGCCAGCTCTACCAGCTGGTGGGCTACGACGCCAGCGGCCTGCTGGCTTGGGTGGTAGCCGGCGTGGCCCTGAGCTACGCCTACGGCTCGCGGCTGCTGGTGCTGCTCACGGTGCTAATTGGGGCGGCCGTGCAAACCTATTGCGTGGAGGCGTTGGGCAGCTTTAGCTACGCCACGGCGCTGCTGGTGGCGGCCGGCATTGGCTACTACTGGTGGCGGCGTCCCGATGTGGTGAGTAGCCACGTGCTGGCCGCGGGCCTGCTCTGGCAAGCCGGACTGCTGGTGGCGGTGCTGCACGCCAAAATCACCTGGTTTTTTGTGCCGGCCATGGCCATTTACGCCGTCGGCGACTGGCAGCAGAACCGCGCGGGCGGCCGGGCGTTGCAGGTGCCGCCGCTCATTGCGGCCTACCTGTTCATGTTTGGGCTGGCCACGTTTGGCGAAACCGATACCTACGCCAACGTGCTGCGGCCGCCGCTGCTGCCATATCTGGGGGCGCTAGGGGCGGTGTTTGCGCTGTCGGTGGCCGGCAAGCGGGCGCAGAAGCGCATGAGCACCTTGCCCGACTGGCTGCTGCTGTTGCCGGGCTTCTACCTTCCTGGCGGGCTGCCCTTGGCGGTGGCCACGCTGGTGGTACTCTACGCCCACGCTGGCTCGGTGCTGGCCCGCGCCCATCGCGACGAGGACCCCGACCAACTGACGATTGGGGCCGTGCTGTTCGTGGCGGCCACGGCCGTAGCGTATTTCAAGCTGACCTGGGGCTTCCTCGACAAGTCGGTGTTCTTCTTGCTCGGGGGCGTGTTGCTGCTGAGCCTGAGCTGGTACCTGCGCCGGCGCAACGCCCAGGTGCTGGCTGCGGCCGGGCCCCCGGTAGCGCAGCAAGCCGGCGCTCCGCCCATCATTCCGCCCGCACCTTCTGAAACCCACACGAGCAATGACTGACCTGCTGACGTGGTTCTCGAACCCGGCGCGCCGGCAGCCGCTGCTGCGCATACTCGTGGCGGCGCAGGTGCTCTACGTGCTGGGCGTGGCCGGCGCGGGCTACGCCACGGCGGCGCTGGGCGAACACGTGGTGCTGGCCACCACGCCCATCGACCCGCGCGATTTGCTCTACGGCGACTTTGTGCGGCTACGCTACACCATCGGCGAAAACCCGCTTAGCCTGTGGCGGGGCGCCGAGCCCCCGCGCCGCCGCCAAGGCGTATTCATGCTGCTGGCCCCCGGCGCCGACAGCCTGAGTGTTCCCGTTGGCGTCTACGACCGAGCGCCCCGCCCCGGCCCCAACCAGGCCGTGCTCCGGGCCTGGGTGACGAATGTGTACCGCAATTCCTTTGCCCTACGTTTTAACCTGGAGCGCTACTACGTGCCCGAAGGCAGCGGCCTGCGCCTGGAGAAAGCCAGCCGCCTGCACCCGCTCCGCGTGCACGTCAGCATTGCGCCCTGGGGCCAGGCCCGCATTGCCCGGGTGGAGGAGCCTAGACGTGGAAAGGAGAAAAAGTAATAAGCCGCGCTGTCATTGCGAGCGCAGCATGGTAATCCGTCTTGTTCTGAGCGACCAACTAGGTAGTGCGACAGGCCAAATAGAAAGCCCTACCGGGTACGACCCCGGCACGGCGCAGTGCCGGGGTCGTACCCGGTAGGGCTTGTCACTTCTTTGAGGAGTCTGGTTGGCACAGGACGGATTGCCGCGCTGCGCTCGCAATGACAGTTACCGAGCAGTTTACTGGATTTTGTAAGTGACGGGAACTGTGAAGGACACGTTCACATCACGCCCGTTTTGCCTGCCAGGAATAAACTTAGGCAAGGCAGCGATGGCCCGCATGGTTTCTTCGTCCAAGCCCGAGCCCAAGCCTTTCACGATTTTTACGTCCACGACTTCCCCGTTCGTATTCACCGTGAAGCTGGCGTACACACGTCCTTCAACCCCGTTGCGTAAGGCCAAGCTAGGATATTTCACCTGCTTCTGAATGGCTGCCACAATTGCAACCATTCCGCCGCCACCTTGTAGCTCAGGCATTTGTTCCACATAAGTGTATGGGGCCGAAGTTTCTGGCTTTCCTATCACACTGTTGCCATTTCCAGGCGTGAGAGTAGGAGGTTCATTTGGGCCAACACTAGAATCGCCTTCGACAGTTTTCAGGCCTCCTGCTGTCTTCAGTAGTTTATCACGGTCTGGCACCGCATCCGTTTCAGTAACCAGCTTATCCTCTACAACCACCGGCACCACATCTTTGATTGTGGGCTGCTGCTGTGGGGGCTTTGCCGCAGGCTCTGGCTCTACCGCAGCAGGGGGTGGAGGAATGATTTTTGGTTCTACAAAATCAACTATGATTGGGTTCGATGGAGCTTTAGGCACGGCGACCGGCGGTACATTATCCTCCAGCATCCGTGCCACAATTGGAGACGCTATCAGCAACGCAAAAATGGCGGTGGCGATGACCAGCGCGCGTGTCACGTGGCGCTGGTAGAGGGCACGAAGCTGATAGGCTCCGTAGTGCCGGTTGCGACCATCGAACACGATGTCGTTGAGGCTAGCCGTGGCCAGCTGAGAGTTGGTCATCATAATGTTGCGGTTTTAACAAGGTTGATGTCATCCTGAGTCATTTTGACCAAGGCGTACTTTTTTTGATTGGTGATGCTCATCTCGTCCAGGATGTCCACCATGTCCTGGTATTTGGCATCGGCGCCGGGCTTGATAAGCACCACCAGGCCGGCTTGCTGTTGTTGTTTGGTCAGGATGGCCTGCCGAATGCCGCTGGCGGCGAAGGTGGTTGTCTTCAACTCTGCGGCGGGCACCGTCTTGTCCTGCGGCGCATTCAGGCCGAAGAAGTAGTGCACTTGGTGGCCCTTGCCCAAGATGATGGTCATGGACTTGCTCATGGCTACGGGCGTCCGCGAGTCATCCTTCACCGGCATCTGCAAGTCCATTGCGTAGGGCTTGGCGAAGGTGGTGGTGAGCATGAAAAAGGTGAGCAGCAGAAACGCCAGGTCCACCATTGGCGTCATGTCGACGCGCGTCGACATCTTCTTTGCTCGTCGTTTGCCGGCCTTGGGTGGGCCGGCCGCATTCTGCTGAATTTCGGCCATGGGTTCTATCAATTTGAGGTGAGAGATGCCCGACCAACGCGGTCCTTGAATAACTTATTGCTAGGATGTTACGGCCGAAAAATAAATTTTTAACAGCATACTAATATGGCAATAAGTGCCGTTTCCTGCGGATGCCCTGGCGTGTGTGGGGCGTAAGCAAAAGCAGTGAAAAAACGGTCCTGCTGAAAGCCCGTCATGCTGAGCGCAGCCGAAGCATCTCGCTCGTAATAGCATATGATTACTTGCGCAGTAGAGATGCTTCGGCTGCGCTCAGCATGACGGGCTTATGGCTTATGGTCCACACGGGCTAAAAGCGCCACACCCGGCCCGGCGTGATGTAGGCCGTGAGCGGCACGTCGGTGGCCAGCACGTCGGCGATGCGCCGGATGGGCGGCTCGTTCAGCAGGTTGAGGCCGATGAACTGCGTGCCCGGCCGGCACTGCGCCAGAAACCGGTCGTAGAACCCGCCGCCGTACCCCACGCGCTGCCCGGTGCGGTCCACGGCCAGCAGCGGCACCAGCACGGCGTCGAGCACGGCCGGCAACACCTCGGGCGCAGTCACGGGGTCGGGCACTGGCTCTTCAATGCCCCAGCGGTTGTGGGTGAGTTGGGTGTCCGGCCGCAGTTCGCAATGCCGCAGCGACTCGCCGTCGGGCTGTACCACGGGCACGGCCAACTGCAGGGGCAAGTCCTCGCCCCACACCCATCTTATCACCTCCCAAGTATTGGGCTCGTTTCGCTTTTGTAACGGCAGAAACAGGTGCAGCCACTGCCAGTCGGCCACCGGAAACTGGCGAAATAGGCTCTCGCGGAGCTTGTCGCTGCGGCGGGCCACTTCGCCGGCATCCAGCGCCATGCGACGGGCGAGAGCGGTGCGGCGTAGGTCGGCTTTAGTCATGCGAAGGCCGCTGGAGGTCACCGTCCAGTAATGTGACACTTTTTACGATTACCCGCTCTGCCTCAATGTAGCCACTCACGCCATAGGATGGTTCAACGTCACAGATAATCAACTTGTCTTTACGGGTAAAGCCAAGACTGAAAACGACGTTTTGATGGTTGAAACCTGTGAGTTCATGGTCTTGCACTCCGATGAATTGCAACTCGATTAAGCAATGCTTGGATGGACTGGAGGTGGCTTTATCAAATCCACTCACCGTGAACACCTGCAGCGTAATCACTGGCCAGTAACCAGGCTCGGCACGCTCAAAAAGCACGCTTACTATCTCCGCGTCATGGAAAGCCGGCCACTTCCCAAGCTGCGAAATGACCAACTCTTCATTCTCGATGACAACGGATTCCATGGTTGGACGTGAACGGAGTTGTTTACTCTTCTTCCAGCACCGTGAACTCCAGTGCCAGCGGCTCAAAGGCGTCCAGCAATTGCTCAATAAACCCAGGGTTGTTAATCAAGATGCTGAGCACGTTCTCGCTGCGTTCCTGCAAGCCGCCGCCGGGAAATAGTTTCTCCTTCAACGCCGTGAGCTGGGCGTAGGCAGTTTCGTGCTTGGCCTCGGAGGCTTTGCTGAGACGCTTTTCTAGTCCCGCAAGGCCGGCAGCAGCTTTTTGAGCTTCGGCGGCCACGGTTTTTACCAACGTAGGGTCGAGGCGCTGGGCCAGGTCCTGCACTTGCTGGAAAGCCGCGGCCAGGGCCTGCTGCTGCTCTTTCAGGCTGATTTCTTCCTGGCCCAGCGCGGTGCCCACCTGCTTTTTCAACTCGGGCAGGGGCCGGAAAATCTCGCGTCCGTCCAGGCCCAGCTTCTTCAACTTGCCGCTGTTGGCCCGGCTGATGTATTCGGCCGAGTTGCGTGGCAGCACCATGGGGTAAGGCACGCCGAAGGCCGCAAACACGTCCTTCAGCTGAAACCAGTACGCCACTTCCGCCGCCCCGCCGATGTATACTAGGTTGGGGAGCAGCACCTCCTGGTACACCGGCCGCAGCACCACGTTGGGGCTGAACTGCTCGGGATGTTGGCGGGCCAGGGCCAGCAATTCCTCCTGGTTGTGGCAGCGGGCGGTGTTGCGCACGGTCACTTCCACGCAGTCGGCGCCGTTGGCGTCGGGTTCGAGGCGCTCGCGCTTGCCTTCGTCGGTGATGAAAAACAGGTTGATGGGCCGCGAATACACCTGCGGCTTGTAGCCTGCCGCGGCAAGGCGGGCATTGGTGGCCTGCACGGCCGCGTTGGACACCTGTTCTTTGATTTCCTTCTCCAGCACCGGCACAAAGGCCTGTTTCAGCGCCGGCCGGTCGGCGTCGATGGTGACCAGGCCAAACTCGCCAAACAGCGAGTCGGCCAGCTTGCGCGTGGCTTCGGCCAAGGTTTTTGAATCGGCATAAGCCTCATGAAAAGCCGCCGGCACTTCGGGTGGCAGTTGGCTCAGCAGTTGGTCGGCAAAGCCGTCGAGCGGCAGCCGGCCAACGGGACCGCCGGGGTTGGCTGCATCCCAAGCGTAGGTTTTGCCAAACAGTGAGAAATGGTTGATTTCGGCAAAGTCGTGGTCTTCGGTGGCCATCCAGTACACCGGCACGAAATCGTGTTGCGGGTGCGCTTCCTTCAGTTGCCGGCTCAGCTTGATGGCCGACACGATTTTGTAGATGAAATACAGCGGCCCGGTCAGCAAATTGAGCTGGTGCCCCGTGGTGACCGTGAAGGTGGTGGGCTGGGCCAGCAGCTGCAGGTTCGCCTCAATGGCGGTGGGGGCCGTGCCGTACTGTTCGCGCAGGGCGCTTACCAGCCGCTCGCGGGCTTCGGGCGTGTAGGCGGCTTGCTTTTCCTCCATTTGAGCAGCGAAGTTTTCCAGTGCCGGAAACCGGTTGTAGAAGGGAGCCAGCGCCGGCTTTTGGGCTAAGTAGTCGGTCAGGAGGCTGGAAAAGGCGCCGGTTTCGGCGTAGGGCAGCGTGGTACAGCGAGTGGGCATGGGAAAACGAGCGGGGCCGGGTTCAGTGTGAACCTTCGCCAAGGGCAAAAGTCCGCACAAAACCCGGCCCCGGCCGAAAAGTTGCTTTTAGTGCCATAACGAGGTAGAGACGCATACTTGCGTCTCTGCGTTTGGGCCTATTGATTATAATTCGCACGCCATTGTTCAGGGCAATTTGTTCAACGACGAGACAGAAATATGCGTCTCTACACCAAATGCCCGTAAAGGTCGAAGTCCGAAGCGGCATCAATCTTTACGTTTGCAAAGTCGCCGAGACGCACAAAGGTGTCGCGCTCCACGGGCACCAGCACTTCGTTGTCCACTTCGGGCGAGTCGAACTCGGTGCGGCCCACGAAGTGGCCGCTTTCCTTGCGGTCGAACAGCACCTTGTAGGTCTGGCCCACGCGGGCTTCGTTCAGCTCCATCGAAATGCCCTGCTGCAGCTCCATGATGGCATCGGCGCGCTCCTGCTTCACTTCGGCCGGCACGTTGTCCACCAGCGTGTGCGAGTGGGTGTTTTCTTCGTGCGAGTAGGTGAAGATGCCCAGGCGCTCGAAGCGCGTCTGCTCCACGAAATCGTACATCTCCTGGAAGTCCTGCTCGGTTTCGCCAGGGTGGCCGCTGATGAGCGTGGTGCGCAGGGCAATGCCCGGCACGCGCTGCCGAATGGTATCCACTAGCTCGATGGTGCGGCGCTTGGTGATGCCGCGGCGCATGCTCTTTAGCATGTTGTCGGAGCCGTGCTGCAAGGGCATGTCGAGGTACTTGCAGATGTTTTCACGCTCGGCCATCACGTCCAGCGCATCCAGCGGAAACTGCGAGGGGTAAGCGTACTGCAGGCGAATCCAGTCGATGCCGTTCACGTCGGACAGGTTGCGGAGCAGGTCGGCCAGCTTGCGCTCGCCGTAGTGTTGCAGGCCGTAATACGTCAAATCCTGGGCAATCAAAATCAACTCCTTGGTGCCCATGCTGGCCAGGCGCTTGGCTTCCTTCACCAGGTCCTCAATGGGCCGGTCCACGTGCTTGCCGCGCATCAGCGGGATGGCGCAGAACGAGCAGGGGCGGTTGCAGCCTTCCGCAATCTTAAAGTAGGCGTAGTGCTTGGGCGTGGTAATGAGGCGCTCGCCGATGAGCTCGTGCTTGTAGTCGGCGTTGAGCACCTTCAGCATCTGGGGCAGCTCCAGGGTGCCGAAATAGGCGTCTACCTGCGGGATTTCTACTTCCAGCTCGTCCTTGTAGCGCTGCGAGAGGCAGCCCGTCACATACAGCTTGTCGAGGCGGCCGGCCTCTTTCTCGTCCGCGTAGCGCAGGATGGTGTCGATGCTTTCCTGCTTGGCGTTGTCGATGAAGCCGCAAGTGTTGATGATGACGATGTTGGCGTCGGATTTCTCGGCCTCGTGCGTCACGTCGAAGTCGTTGGCTTGCAGCTGGCCCATCAGGACTTCGCTGTCCACGATGTTTTTCGAGCAGCCGAGGGTGATGACGTTAACTTTATTCTGGGTCTGATTTCTAACCTTCACAATCTCTGATTTAAACGGATTACCCGTGATGTCGCGGGCGCGGTACTGATGGCCGGTGCGCCAGTAGCTCCGCGGAAAAGGGGCTGCCAGCGCGAATAGGATAGTTTGCTTTTCAGCCGAACCCCAAAATTACGACGTAGCCAGTCCCCGCCCACCAGTGAGCACTGCATAAGTGCTTGGCAGCACGCGCCGCAGCAGCGCGCCCAAGCCCACGCTTAGCCCAATGATGAGCAGCGGCAGCACCAAATACGTGAGCAAGTGGATGTGCGGAACGGCCCGTCCATAGCGCAACGCCAGCTCGGTGGTATAGTTCACCAGCGGCACGTGCAGCACGTAAATCATGAACGCAAAGCCCGTCAGCCACTGAAACCAGGCCCGGGCCATGCACCAGCGCACGAGGCCGTTCAGCCCAAACCACGCCACCAGCATGCCGCTGGCTTCGCCCACCTTGTGCAGCGCCAGCATGCTGAGGGCCAAGGGCAGCGAAAACGGCGGCCCCACCTGGAACGCCAGCCAGGTTTTCAGCGCGACGCTGCCCAGCCACACCGCCGCAAACAGCCCCAGCCGAAACCAGCCAGGTGGCGTGAGCACATCCTTCTGGCGCAGGGCCAGCCACATGCCCAACCCAAAAAACAGCAGCCCGCCGCCCTCCAGAAAAGGCAGGTCTATCATCAAAAACCACAGCAGGCCGGTGATGCTGAAGTAAATGGCTGGCCGCCGCAGAACAGCCACGCGCAGCCACGGGTACGCCAGGTTGTAAATCAGCAAACTCCGCAAAAACCAAAGTTGAAACGCTGCCGGCATCACTAGCCAGCGCTGCACCAGCTCGCCCACCGAGTATTGGCTGAGCAGCTGCCGGGGCCAGAACGGACTGATTTCGGCGTCTACAATGGCTTGGCGGGGCACGGCAAACTGCTCCAGCGCCCACAGCGCCGCCAGCCACAGCAGGCTCCACAGCAGATAAGGCAGGCCTAGGGTGCGCAAGCGGCGCCGGACGCGTTGGCCGTGCGGGGCGTCGCCTTCGCGCCGCGCAAAGAGGTAGCCCGAAATGGCAAACAAAATCGGAATGCGGAAGCGCAGCACCCCGTTGGCCAGAAAATATTGCAGCCAGGTGCCGGCCGTCAGCGGTTCGTCTACCGGCGTGAAGGGCTGCAGGTAGCGCGGGTGCAAGTTGTAAGCGTGCACATAAACCAGCAGCACCATGGACACCAGCGACCAGAATCGCAGCTTCTGACTAAGAAAAGGGTCGAGGCGAGTAGGAGAGGGGACGGTATGGGAGAGTGGCATGCCTCCAAGATGCAAAAAAGCGGGAAACGGTTGGTTAGCCAACCGTTTCCCGCTGCTCTAAAGGGGTTGAATGATTGTAGAGACGCGACCCTTCGCGTCTCCGGGGCCGCGCCAATGGGCAAATACAGGTCTAATCGTTCAACGCTGAGACGCAAGTATGCGTCTCTACAACCTTCTATTACAGCGCCTCGAATTGCCGCAGGAAGCGCATGTCGTTTTCCGTGAACAGGCGCAGGTCCTTAATTTGGTACTTGAGCATGGCGATGCGCTCGATGCCCATGCCCCAGGCGTAGCCGGAGTATTTCTCAGGGTCAATTTTGGCGTTTTCGAGCACGGCGGGGTCCACCATGCCGCACCCGCCGATTTCGACCCAGCCCGAGTACTTGCAGATGTTGCAGCCCGCGCCCTTGCAGATGAGGCACGTAATGTCAATCTCGGCGCTGGGCTCGGTGAACGGGAAGAAGCTGGGCCGGAAACGGATGTTGATGTCCTGCCCGAACAGCTCCTGCACAAAGTAGTACACCGTCTGCTTGAGGTCGGCGAAGCTCACGCCTTCGTCAATGAAAATGCCCTCCACTTGGTGAAACATCATGTGGGCCCGCGCCGAAATGGCCTCGTTGCGAAACACCCGGCCCGGCATAACCCGGCGGATGGGCAGCGGCTCGGTTTCCATCACCCGCACTTGCACGGTAGAGGTGTGGGTGCGTAGCAGGTGGGGCTTGGGGTCTTGGCTCTCGCTCTCAGCCAAGTTCCCAAGTCCCGAAGTCCCCGAGTCCCGGCTTTCCACGAAGAACGTGTCCTGCATGTCGCGCGCCGGGTGGTTTTCGGGGAAGTTGAGGGCGGTGAAGTTGTGCCAGTCGTCCTCAATTTCGGGGCCTTCGGCCACGGCGAACCCGATGCGGGCAAACACGCGCAGCATTTCCTCGCGCACCAGGCTCAGCGGGTGGCGGGTGCCCAGGGCGTTGGGCACGGGGGGCAGGGTGTAGTCGAAATCGGGGTGGGCGGGGGCGTTGTCGGCGGCGGCTTCGGCGGCTTGCTGGGCCTCGTCGAAACGGGCCTGGGCCTGCTGCTTCAGGGCGTTGAGCTGCTGGCCCACGGCGCGCTTCTCTTCGGCGGGCACGGCCTTGAGCTGGTCGAACAAATCGGCCAAACGGCCCTTGCGGCCGAGGTAGCTGATGCGAAAGGCATCGAGGTGGGCGGTGGTGCTAAGGTCGGCTGTCGTAATTTCGGCCGCAAGGCTGGCAATGGATTCCTGCATCATAGGCCACAAAGTTACGGCAAGGGGCCCACCCTGGCCGAACGTTTCGCGTATGCCAGGGGTTAGTCAGTCTCGCCATCAACTTTTCCTGCCGAAATGAAATCCACTCTCTTCTCTCTCATTTTGACCGTGGCCGTGGCCACCGGCGCATCAGCCCAGGACGGATGGGGTTCCTCCGACGGGTGGGGCGCCCCCAAGAAGTCGACCCCCAAAAAGGCCGCCACTTCCGGTAAGTCCCAGGCCGCAGGCCAGCAAAAAGCGGCTCCGGCCGCCGCCGCTCCCGTGGCTCCCCAGCCCGAACCAGCCGCAACTCAACCCGATGCCAGCGCAGGCAGTGCGGCCGCCGGTGGCGGCTTCGGCGGTGCGGCGGGTGGCAGCAGCAACGCTTCCTCCAGCATGGGCATGTCGGCCGCGCCCGGCACGCCGGTGATGATGCAGAGTGGCCGCAACGTATTGGCCAACGACGCCGCCGCCGCCCGCGAGCGGCGCCTCAAGCACCGGGCCGGCCGCCCGGCTGCTGCACCCGCTGCTGCCCCCGCCGTGGTTGAGCAGCCTGCGCCCGCCGCGCCCGCTCCAGCCCCCGCAATGGGCGCCGAGGGCACTGCTGTGGGCACGAGCAGCAACGCTGGCGCCGCCCAGCCAGCTGCCGCCCCCAAGACTACCAAACCCAAGACTACAAAGAAGGCTGCCCCCGCCCCCTCGGGCTGGTAGGCTGACTTTCGCTTGGTATCGGGAGCCAAACGCTCCCGCTTAACTCTCGAATTATCGAAATTCGAGAGTTATAAAAAAATATTTTAAGCCTCAAAAACCCGTTTTAACGGGTTTTTGAGGCTTTTTTGCTTGAGGTAAGCTCGGCGAATGGAGAATCGGCACGGTTTTGTAATTGTCCCTTACATCCATTCACAAACTTCTCGCTTCAGCTATGCTACGTTCCCTGTTTACCCTCGCTCTCTCGGTGTTCATGTTGGCTGAAGCCAGCGCTCAAACCGCTCCGGCCGCTGCCACTACCACCAAAACGAAATCGGCCAAGGCCTCGGCTCGCACCGCCGCCCGCACTGCCAAAAAAGCTCGCCGCGTGGCCGTTAAAAGCGCCCCTGCCGCTCCCCTGAACGACGGCTGGCCTCCCCTGGATGAGACGAGTGCCGTAGCATCGGCCACGACTGCCGACAACGGCTGGGGCACCGAGGCACCGGCCGCCGCTGCCAGCACCTCGCGCGGCGAAATCGACAACCAGAACGTGCACGCCGCTCCGGGCATGCCCATCCACGTGCGCACGAGCAACGGCATGGTGCCCTACAGCGTGCGGCCTCCCCGCAAGCCTGCTGCCCAAACCACGCTCACGCCCGGCAACTAATCCCGGTCTGACCGGGACACGGCTCAACTCAACGAGTCTGGTTCCCAGTTCATCGGCTCCCGCCATCCGCGCCGTCACTTTGTTGACCCAATGCGCGTATGGTTGGGAGCCGATGAGCTTTCAGCTTTGCTGAACCAGCCAAGGCCGGCTTCGCCGCCCACTCCCCCGCCACCTCACATTTATTTTACTACTGACGAATGCTACGCTACCTCCTCGCCTCACTAGTTCTGCTTGCCTTCACGGCCGCTGACGCCAACGCACAAACCACGACCCGCGCGGCCCGCAAAAAAATTGCGCCCTACTCCAGCCGCGGCCCCAAAAAGCCAGCCGTGAAGATTAATCCTCACACCGGCAAGCCCTACGGCGCCGGTGTATCGCAAGACCTGAAGGACGGCACGGCCTACCTGGCGCCCGGCATGCCCATGCGCAAGCAGGAAGGCTACACCAACAACGGCGGCTACAACGACAACCGCACGCCGCGCCCGCGCTACACCAAGCCCGCCAACAGCTCGCTGTCGCGCGATGCCAACGCGCCCGCACCCGCCGCCAAGAAAACCACCCGGAAGTAAGCCGGAGGCCGCGCTACACGGCTTCGTAGTACAAGGTGCTGCAGTTCTCGGGCCGCAGCACCGACTCGGCGGCCTGGCGCACGTCGGCCACGGTCACGGCCTGAATGCGGCGGCTTTCGTCGTTCACCAAGTTGGCGTCGCCCTGCAGTTTGCTGTAAGCCAGGTTCAGGGCGCGGTTCAACAAGTCGATTTCTCCAAAAACCAGGCTGCTTTCGGCCTGGTTTTTTACTTTTTCCAGCTCCTGCGCGTCCACGTCTTCGGCCAGGAACTCGGCCACCACCGCTTCCACGGCGGCATCGGCGGCTTGCAGGTCAACCCCCGCATTCAGCTTGCCACTGATGACGAGCAGGCCGGGGTCGAGCGAGCCGGTGAGCGAAGCGGAGATGTTGTTGAACAGCGCTTGTTCTTTGACCAGCCGCTGGTGCAGGCGGGCCGACTTTCCGTGGCCCAGCACGTCGCTCAGCAGGTCCACGGCGTAGTAGCGGGCGTCGCCGCGGGCGGGCATGTGGTAGGCTTTGTAGAGGGCGCTCAGGGGCACCGGCGCGGAGGCGCGCAGCTGCCGGGCTTCCTGCTGGGCCGGCTCGGCGGGCAGCTGGCGCTGGTAAGCCGGGCCGCCGGAGATGGGGCCAAACCACTTCTCGGCCAAGCGGCGCACTTCGGCCGCGCTCACGGCACCGGCCACTACCAGAATGGCGTTTTGGGGCGCGTAGTGCTTCTGGAAAAAGCCGCGCACGTCGTCCATTACGGCATTCTCGATGTGCGAAATTTCCTTGCCAATCGTGTTCCACTGGTACGGGTGGGTGTGGTAGGCCAGGGGCTTGAGCTTGAGCCACACGTCGCCGTAGGGCTGGTTGAGGTAGCTCTGCTTGAACTCTTCCACCACCACTTTGCGCTGCACTTCCAGGCCGTTTTCGGAGAAAGCGAGGTTGAGCATGCGGTCGCTCTCCAGCCAGAAGCCAGTTTCGAGGTTGGCGGCCGGCAGCGAGAGGTAGTAGTTGGTGACGTCGGAGCTGGTGAAGGCGTTGTTTTCGCCGCCCACGCGCTGCAGCGGCTCGTCGTAGCTGGGGATGTTGACCGAGCCCGAAAACATGAGGTGCTCAAACAAGTGCGCGAAGCCGGTGTGGCCGGGGTCTTCGTCGCGCGAGCCCACGTCGTACATCACGTTGAGTACGGCCATGGGGGTGGAAAAATCTTCGTGAACGATGCAGCGCAGGCCGTTATCGAGGGTGAATTCGGTGAAGTGAATCATGAAAGCAAAGATGAGAGGAGGGAGGCCCCGGGAACAACTCTTCGGGCGCGGTCCGCTAGCACTACACCGCGGCCGGGCCGAAAGTTACCGGCGGGCCTCGAGTAGCAGCGTCACGCAGGAATCGGTTCGCAGCACCACGCTGGTTCGGTAGTGCCTTTCCCAGCGGCGGCGCAGGGCCGCGCCGCACACCACCACAAACTCGCCAGTCGCCGTTTCGCGCATTTTGGGCACGGGCACCCGCTCAATGACGTGGCCGTGGCGCATTTCCGTGGCCGTGCGGTAAAACATCGGGCTGTCGTTGAGCAGCGTGTCTTCGGCAAAGCTGTACCGGCGCAGCTCCGGCAGGACCTGAACCTGGTGGTTGAGGTGGTTGCCCAGCCGCAACGACGGCCTGGAGTAGCGCAGGTCGTATATCCGCGCCAGGGCCCGGCACTGCACCCAGTAGGGCTGCGCCACCACCACGGCCAGGATGGCCACGCGGGCCGCCGCGCTCAGCTGCCAGCCCTGCTGGGTGGCCACGGCGCGCACCGTTTGGAGGATGCCCCCCGCGGCCAGCAAGGCCAGGAGCGGGTACATGGGCGCGTCGTACCACTCCAGCCGGTTTTGGGTTAGGGCCAGCACCACCATGAAAGAGCCCGCCACCGACACCACCAACCGGGTCAAGTACCACCCCGGGCTCCCGGTGGGCAGCCGCCAGCCCAGCAGCCCGCCCAGCAGCACGGGCACCGTCCAGTGCTTGAATTTTATTTCGGCCCAGGCCGTGAGGTAGTACCACCAGCGCGTGTTGTGCCCTTCGAGTTGATTCAGGGCCGGGCCGCCCAGCTCGAAATCCCACACGGCCTGCCAATAGCCCGGCAATGCGCTTTCCCGCACCACGTACCACGTGGCCATGCCCCCCAACAGGACCCCCACTGCCAGCCACGGGGCCGGCCGGCGCAGCCGCTGGCCTTGGCCCACGGCAAACGTGGCCACCACCAGCCCCGGCCCAAACAGCAGCCCGGCCACGCCTTTGGTGAAAGCTGCCAGGAAGAAAAAGCCCCCCGCCAGCCAGGCCTGGCGCGCGCGTCCTTCGGCCAGGTAGCGCAGCCAGGCCAGCGTGCCCAGCGTGGTCCAGAGCGTGAGCAGGGCGTCAAAGTCGCCGGTGCGCGTCACGTGTAGGCTGACGTAGCCGGCCGAGGTGAGCAGAATCAGCGCCGCCAGCAAGCCGCCCTCCCAGCCCCCAAGCCAGCGGCGCCCGGCCTGAAAGACCGCCAGCGTAGTGGCCAGCGCCGCCAGGGCCGCCGGCAGGCGCAGGCCCAGCTCGCCAGGCCCCAGCAGCCGGAAGCTCAGGGCCAGCAGCCAGGGCCACAGCGGGGGTTTGCAGTTCCAGAGGTCGGGTTCCTGCTGGCTTTCGCGCAGTATCAGCCATTCGCGGTTGCGCAGGATGTTGAGCCCGTTCAGGCCCGTGCGGGCTTCGTCCCATTGCTGCACCGGGTGGCTGGTCAGCAGCCAGAACAGCGGCAGGTAAGCCAGTAAAATAACCACTAAGACCTGTCCAATGCGCCAGTATAAAGTTCGGGTGGGAGTGAGCGGCATGGATATAGCCGAAAGAATAAAAGGTGGGAGAGATTTAAGAGGACCAAGGTAACAATTTGCAGACAGCTCCGCACCATGTCGCAGGTACGTTGGAGCCGGCTCAGAAGCTTCCATAACCGCTGGGCGGAGCCTAAACGGAAGTCAAGAAAAGCGGGCTCGCAGGCCGCTCGAACCGAAATATGTTCCTGCTACCTATCTTTCGTCGGGGCTCGTACCAAGCCAGCCACCCACCCGCATCATGCAGCTGACGCTACCGTTCACTTTCGCGCTGAAAAACCTGCGCTTTCTGCTGCTCCTGCCGCTGCTGGCCAGCTGCGACGACGTGGCCGACCAGCTCTACCCGCAGCCCCAGCCGGTGCAGCTGCCCGCCGAAACCAAGGCCGGGGCCAACACTTTTGGCTGCCTGGTAAATGGGCAGGTGTGGGAAGCCAACAACGCCACCACCCTGGCCGGCAACGTGCTCACCCCCAACGCCACGTACCACCACGGCGAGCTGCGCATCGATGCGTTTCGACGGCTGCAAGTGGACGGTCCCGTGACGAATTTCTACTTCACCGCCACCCGCGTGACCGGGCCGGGGGTGTACGCGCTGCGCCAGGGCCGCAGTGCCCGGCTGGAAACCCTGAGCCGGGAGTATGGCTACGTGGCCGATACCCTGCGCGTGGGCACGCTCACCGTCACGCGGCTCGACACGACCGGCGCCCGGCCCGTGGTCGCCGGCCGCTTCGAGCTGCGCGCGGTGTCCCGCGGCGCCAGCCGCAGCGCCGAGTTTCCGGCCGAATTGCGCATCACCGCAGGCCGGTTCGACATCCAGCTGAACCGTCGGTAGGAGGCTGGCTGGCCGGGCTGTTCGGGTTTCGCGCGGGTGTGCCGTTGAAGGGCGGGGCGTAAGGATGCATCGCACGGAAAAGGCCGTCATGCTGAGCGCAGCCGAAGCATCTCTCCCGCAACACTAAACCTGATTAGTTGCGCGGGAGAGATGCTTCGGCTGCGCTCAGCATGACGAGCTTTTTTATTCGGTCACTTCCGCGCGAGTGTTTCACGACAAAGTGTGACCTGATGGGCTCCCGTTCCATTCCCTGATGCGGTGGCCTCACGGAAAATACTCGGCTTGCCTACTATATTTCCGCATGGAAACTCCTCATTCCGCCGACGTTCTCATTATCGGGGCTGGGCTGGCGGGCCTCGTGGCTGCCGCCGAAGCCACTGCGGCCGGCAAAAAAGTGCTGGTGCTCGACCAAGAGCCCGAGCAGAATCTGGGCGGCCAGGCCTTCTGGTCGTTCGGGGGCATTTTCCTGGTAAACTCACCCGAACAGCGCCGCCTGGGCATCCGCGACAGCCACGACCTGGCCTGGAACGACTGGCTGGCCACGGCCGGGTTCGACCGTCCCGAGGACCATTGGCCTCGCCGCTGGGCCGAGGCTTATGTGCAATGGGCGGCCGGCGAAAAGCGCGCTTGGCTGCGCGAGCGCGGCATGCGCTTCTTCCCCGTGGTGGGCTGGGCCGAGCGCGGCGGGGCGGGTGCCGGGGGGCCTGGCAACTCGGTGCCGCGCTTCCACGTGACCTGGGGCACCGGGCCGGGTGTGGTGGCGCCCTTTATTGCCCAGGCCCGCGCGGCCGAAGCCAACGGCCTGCTCACCTTCAAATTCCGGCACCGGGTAAACGAACTGGTGCTTACCAACGGCGCCGTAACGGGTGCGCGCGGCGAGGTGCTGGAGGCCAGCGACGTGGCGCGCGGCGCCTCCAGCAGCCGGGTGGCGACGGGCGAGTTTGAGCTGAGCGCGGGGGCCGTCATCGTCACGGCCGGCGGCATTGGGGGCAACCACGAGCTGGTGCGCCGCAACTGGCCCGCCCGGCTGGGCACCGCCCCACCGCACATGATTTCGGGCGTGCCGGCCCACGTCGACGGCCGGATGCTGGGCATCACGGAGGCGGCCGGGGGCCAGCTTATCAATTCCGACCGCATGTGGCACTACACTGAGGGTATTCAGAACTGGGACCCCATCTGGCCCATGCACGGCATCCGCATTCTGCCGGGGCCGTCGTCGTTGTGGTTCGATGCGCGGGGGCAGCGCCTGCCCGGCCCGCTCTACCCCGGCTTCGACACGCTGGGCACGCTGGCCCACATTCAACAGACGGGCTACGACTACACCTGGTTTATCCTCACCCAAAAGATTATTGAGAAGGAATTTGCCCTCTCCGGCTCGGAGCAAAACCCCGATTTAACCAACAAAAGCATCCGCCAAACCTTGGGCCGGGTGCGCGGGGGCGGCACGCCGCCGCTACGCGCTTTCATCGAAAAAGGCGCCGACTTTGTGGTGCGCACCAACCTGCCCGACCTCGTGCGGGGCATGAACGCCCTCACTCCCGAGCCCCTGCTGGACCTGGCCACCATTCAGGCGGAAATTGAAAACCGCGACCGCCAGCTCCGCAACCCCTTCGGCAAAGACGCGCAGCTGACCGCCGTGCGCGGAGCCCGCCAGTACCTCGGCGACCGCCTCATTCGCACGGCCAAGCCGCACGCCCTGCTCGACCCCGCCAACGGCCCGCTCATAGCGGTGCGCCTGCACATCATCACCCGCAAAACCCTGGGCGGCCTGCACACCGACTTGCAAGGCCGCGTGCTCGGGGCCGACGGCCAGCCCATTGCCGGGCTGTTCGCCGCGGGCGAGGTGGCGGGGTTCGGGGGCGGCGGCATGCACGGCTACCGTGCCCTGGAAGGCACGTTTTTGGGCGGCTGCATCTTCTCGGGCCGGGCGGCGGGGCGTGCGGCGGTGGGGGCAGTGTAGCGCGCGAGCTTGCAGTTCTCGGCTTAGAACGCCTCATTGAACCGATGTGAGAACGTGGGCCACAAGCTTGCGCTACCATGCGCTGCTGCTCCAACCGCCAAGGTTGAGGCGGGACCGGCAGGGCCGCTACCTTTGCCCTTCCCACCCCACCTTTTTGCTTTTATGAGCCCAGTTGCCACCGCCCTGCAATTCGACCGCCACGACCACTCCAACGAAACCCTGCTGCACCTCTACCAGCACCTGTTGCGCCCCCGGCTGATTGAGGAGAAAATGCTGATTTTGCTGCGTCAGGGCAAGGTGAGCAAGTGGTTTTCGGGCATCGGGCAGGAGGCCATTTCGGTGGGCAGCACCCTGGCGCTGGAAGCCGACGAGTACATCTTGCCGCTGCACCGCAACCTGGGCGTGTTCACGGGCCGCGGGGTGCCGCTGGGGCGCTTGTTTGCGCAGTGGCAGGGCAAGCGCACCGGCTTCACCAAGGGCCGCGACCGCAGCTTCCACTTCGGCACCAACGAGCACCACATCGTGGGCATGATTTCGCACCTGGGCCCGCAGCTGGCCGTGGCCGGCGGCATTGCCCTGGCCGACGTGCTCGACAAAAAGCCCAAAGTGACCCTGACCTATAGCGGCGACGGCGGCGCCTCCGAAGGCGACTTCCACGAGGCCCTGAACGTGGCCGCGGTGTGGCAGCTGCCGGTCATTTTCATGATTGAAAACAACGGCTACGGCCTGAGCACGCCCAGCAACGAGCAGTTTCGCTTCAAGTCCTTCGTCGACAAAGGCCCCGCCTACGGCATGGAGGCCGTGCAAATCGACGGCAACAACGTGCTGGAAGTATACACCACGGTGAAGCGCCTGGCCGAAGACCTGCGCCAGAACCCGCGCCCCGTGCTGGTAGAAGCCCTCACCTTCCGGATGCGCGGCCACGAGGAAGCCAGCGGCACCAAGTACGTGCCGCAGAGCTTGATGGAAGAATGGGCCCAAAAAGACCCCGTGGACAACTACGAGCGGTGGCTCCTGCGCGAAGGCATTCTCAACGAAACGGCCAAGCACAGCATCCGCGAAACCATCAAAGCCGCCATCGAGGCCGGCTTGCAGGAAGCCGACGCCGAGCCCATGCCCACGGCCGACGTGGACGAAGAGTTGGCCGACATGTACCGGCCTTTCGACGCGCCGCTCAACGAGGCGCCGGCTGGCGGTGCCGCGCCCGAAAAGCGTTTCATCGACGCCATCCAGGAAGGCCTGCGCCAGAGCATGCAGCGCTACCCCGACCTCGTGCTCATGGGCCAAGACATTGCCGACTACGGCGGCGTGTTCAAAATCACGGAAGGCTTCGTGGCCGAATTTGGCAAGGAGCGCGTGCGCAACACGCCCTTGTGCGAGTCGGCCATTGTGGGCGCGGGCTTGGGCCTGAGCATCAAGGGGAAGAAGAGCATGGTCGAGATGCAGTTTGCCGACTTTGTGACCTGTGGCTTCAACCAGATTGTGAATAACCTGGCCAAGAGCCACTACCGCTGGGGCCAAAACGCCGACGTGGTGGTGCGCATGCCCACCGGCGCCGGCAGCGCCGCTGGCCCCTTCCACAGCCAAAGCAACGAGGCGTGGTTTACGCACGTGCCCGGCTTGAAAGTGGTGTACCCCAGCAACCCGCACGACGCCAAAGGCCTGCTGTGCGCCGCCTTTGAAGACCCCAACCCCGTGCTCTACTTCGAGCACAAAATGCTGTACCGCAGCCTGAGTGGCCCCGTGCCCGAAGCCTACTACACCACGCCCATTGGGCAGGCCACGCTGGCCGCCATCGGCGACGAGCTGAGCATCATCACCTACGGCATGGGCGTGCGCTGGGCCCTGCAGGTGTGCCAGGACCTGGGCGTGGCGGCCGACATCCTCGACCTGCGCACCCTGTTGCCCTGGGACCAGGAGGCCGTGCGGCAAACGGTGGAGAAAAACGGCCGCGTCCTCATCCTGCACGAGGATACCCTAACCGGCGGCATCGGCGGCGAAATAGCGGCCTGGATTGCCGAAAACTGCTTCGAGCACCTCGACGCGCCGGTGCGCCGGGTGGCCTCGCTCGACACGGCCATTCCCTTCGCGCCGCCGCTCGAAGCGGCCTTTCTGCCCCAGCAGCGCCTGCGCGAGCAAGTCGAAGCCCTGCGCAGCTACTAGCCGCGCGAAAGCCGTGCTTTCTGGCGCGGTTTTCGCGCGCAGGTGCCTTATCTTTCGACTGTTATATCGGATATTCTACTTTTTATACCCACGTCCTACATTGAAACACTATTTACTTTCGGGGCTCGGTCGTTGCGCATGGGGGGTGTTGTTGCTGGCCCTGGGCAGCTGTAGCATTTTTCACCCCTACCGCATGCCCACGCCCAAGCCCTCGCCCGAGTTTCAGGCGCAGCAGAAAGCGGCGGCCAGCGCCCGCAAAAAGCGGGAAGACAATTCTCTTTTCAAGAAAAAGCCGGACCCCGTCGACGAAGAAGCGGCCACCGACGTGTCCACGCCCATGAGGGGACCGATGGCCTCGGTGGCCAACACGCCCGAGGCCCGCACCTTGCCCGAGCGGGCCACTGTGCACTACGACAAGCAGGGCTTGATGAAAAACAAGCCCAAGCTCATGCGCCGACGCCGCAACAAGCCTGCCCCCATGCCTTTCCGTCCCTGGAAATCTATCCGTCATTTTTTTAAGTATGACCTCCGTGCCAAACCCAATTATAGCCCCGACCACCGGCCTGCTGCGCCAGTCGCTGCGCCCGATGCCGCTCCCGACGCCGAGCCCCCGACTAAGCCGTAGCCTGCTGGCCGGGCTGTTGCTGGCGGCGCTGGCTACACTGGGCAGCCACCGCGTCGAAGCGCAAATCGTGCACAAGAAGCCGGGCCAGGTGAAGGCTGCCAACCGGCGCGCCCTGCGCGATGCCGAGCGCACCGAGGCGCCGTACAAGGACACCCACCTCACCGTGAAGCCGGAGCGCCTCAAGCGCGGCCAGAGCGCGCAGCCCCGCCCCGAATTAGGCGAGGAGATGCAGTACCAAACCGGTGCCGCGCCTAAAGGCAGCTCGGAAGGATTGCTGGGCGCGCGCCGAAAAAAGAAGTCCTAAAGCCCTGACGACGTCGCCGCGCCAAAAATTGACTACCCTTCAGGGAATCAAGTGCAAGGCAACTGTTGTATTACCCCAGCGCTGCGGTCTTGCGTATGGCCAGGTGTGGCCTTGCAAGTTGCGCAGCCCTCTTCCCCCTATTGTCTCCTATGTCGACTCCCTGGCTTCCCCTCACCCAACCCGAACAGCTGACCGACTTGGCTCGGGCCTCGCACGAACAGCCCGTGCTTATTTTTAAGCACAGCACGACGTGTTCCATCAGCGCCGCGGCCAAAAGCAAGATTGAGCGCCAGTGGGCCGACAGTGGCCTCGACCTTCCCATCTACTACCTCGACTTGCTGCGCTTTCGGCCCCTTTCGGCCCAAATTGCCGAGCAGTTTGGCATCCGGCACGAATCGCCGCAGCTGCTGCTCATCCAAGACGGAGAATGCCGCTATGACGCCTCGCACATGGGCATTCGCCTCAGCGACGTTAAATCAGTGGTGAACTAGTGAAATGGTGAGGTGGTGAGTTTGATGTTCCAGTTGCGCAGTTAGCTCAAGTACAACATCAAGCTCACCACCTCACCATTTCACTAGCTCACCACTTCACCCATTACCGGTATTCAAACGTCACGTTTTGCTTGATGTCGGGGTGCAGGCTCAGGGCCACGGGGCAGGTAAGAGCGGTGCGCTCGAGCAGGGCCCGGTCATTGGGGGCCAGCGCAGCCGGCAGCGTCAGCGTCACATCGATTTGCGCAATGCGGCGCGGCGTCTCGGTGCTCATGTGCTTCACGATGGCGAACTCGCTGTTCGCCAAATCGAGCTCGTGGCGAGCGGCCACGATGCCCATCACTGTCATCATGCACGAGCCGAGGGCGGTGCTCACCAGGTCGGTGGGCGAAAATGCTTCGCCGCGGCCGTGGTTGTCCTTGGGCGCATCGGTTTGAATAATGTTGCCGGAAGCAACGTGAGTGGCTTCGGTGCGGAGGTCGCCGGCGTAGCGGGCGGTGGCGGTGTTCATTTAGTCAGGAAGTTACCTTTACAAAATTGTTCTTCAGTAGCTAATTTACGTATTACTTTACGCGCCGTGCTCGTGGCACTTGGTCGAGCTCATTTCCGGTTGACTATGCTACCCCTCATTCCTCGTTGTTTTGGCCTGCTGGCCGTTGGTTTATTGGCCGCTGCGCAGGCGCAGGCGCAGGCGCCTTTGCGCTCGGGCGCAGTGCCCGCCGCTCCCTCCGACGAAGCCTCTTACCGCAAAGAGTTCGTTTACGGCGTCAATTTTAATACCCAGGCCGGCCTGCTGGGCGGCGTCTCGGTGCGGTCGTCGCGCGTGCTCGACGAGCGGATGTTGCGCTTCTGGAGCTTAGAGGGCGTGATGTTGAAAAACAACGCCAAAGAGCAGACCGTTAACACGATAGTGGGCGGCAGCTACATCGACCGCAAAACAAACTACGCCTTTGTGCTGCGTCCTTCAATCGGCTTGCAGCGCATCCTGTTTCGCAAAGCCGCCGACGCCGGCGTGCAAGTGAACGGCCTGGTCAGCGTCGGGCCTTCGTTGGGCTTGCTCATGCCGTACTACATCAGCTACGACCGCACCGCGGCCAATACGACGCCCATCGTCATCAACGTGAGCACCGACGACATCGTCAACGAGCAGTACGACCCGTTGGTGCACACCAATCCCTACGCCATCATCGACCGCGGCCCGCTGTTCAGCGGCATCGGCGAGACGAAGGTCGTACCCGGGTTTCACCTACGTGGGGGCCTCAGCTTCGAGTACGGCCGCTACCGCGACGCCGTGACGGGCCTGGAGGCAGGCTTTTTGGTGGAAGCCTTCACGAAGCGCATGCTGATTATCAGTCCGTATGCTTCGGAAGTTGACGTAAACCGTCAGTTCTTCCCTTCGGTGTACCTGACCTTGTTTTTTGGGCAGCGCTCCTAGCGCTGCACTCACTGGAGAGTTGAGGAGTTACGGCGCATCAATTGCGCCGTAAATTTGTTGGTGTCTTGTACAGAATGGGCTAGCGGTAATTCCTGATTGCTCATGGGCTACGCCTTTCTCCGGTTCTTCATTCCTCATTGCTAATGATTGATTTGCCCGTTATTCAGCCCGAAACGGCTGCGCCTGCTCGTCCCCGCAAGCCCGATTGGCTGCGCGTGAAGCTGCCCGTGGGCGAAGAATACGCGGCCGTGCGCCGTCTCGTCGACGAGCACAAGCTGCACACCATCTGCGAAAGCGGCAACTGCCCCAACATGGGCGAGTGCTGGGGCGCAGGCACGGCCACGTTCATGATTCTGGGCAACATCTGCACCCGGTCGTGCTCGTTTTGCGCCGTGGCCACCGGCCGCCCCACCGAGTACGACCTCGACGAGCCCCGCCGCGTGGCCGAGGCTATTGCCCTGATGAAGGTGAAGCACGCCGTCATCACGTCCGTGAACCGCGACGAGCTCAAGGACCGCGGCGCCAGCGTGTGGCGCGACACCGTGGTGTTCACGAAGCAACTCAGCCCCGGCACCACCATCGAAACCTTGATTCCAGACGTGAAAGCCAATTGGGATGCCCTGGACGTGATGATTTCGGGCGGCCAGGAGGTGATTTCTCATAACATTGAGACGGTGGGCAGCCTCTACCGCCTCGTGCGCCCGCAGGCTCGCTACGACCGCAGCCTGGAGCAGATTCGCCGCACCAAGCTGGCCGGCCACCGCACCAAGTCGGGCATCATGCTGGGCCTGGGCGAGAAGCCCGACGAATTGTACCAAGCCATGGACGACCTCGTGGCCAATGGCCTCGACATCCTGACCCTCGGCCAATACCTGCAGCCCACCAAGCGCCACCTCGACGTGGCCGAGTTCATCACCCCGGACCAGTTTGCCCACTTCCGCGAAGAAGGCCTGCGCCGCGGCCTGAAGTATGTGGAGAGCGGCCCGCTCGTGCGCAGCTCCTACCACGCCGAGCGCCACGTGAACGTGCCAGTGTAGCTCGGCCGTACATTAGGCCTAAATTTCTATTATGGCCTTTTTTACCGCAAAGGGACGTTTGCGTCGCCGCACATATTTACTCAGAGTCATCGGGCTATATGCCCTGGGTGTCCTCGTTTATGCCGCGCCCGGTGGCCTGTACGCCGCCGAAATTCCTGCCTCCGTTGAGCTAGCGGCTTTCGCGGTAATGATACTGGTGTGGTACTTACTAGTAGTGCAAATGCTTCTGCGTTTGCACGACCTCAACATCCGGGCATGGTGAGCCCTGGTTGCCCTGCTACCCCTGTCGGGCTATGTTCTCGGGGCAGGCTTGCAGTTCGTGCAAGGCACCATTGGCCCAAACCGCTTCGGACTCGACCCCAAGCGGCCCTTGCTGCTGCCAGCCGCCGTAACCGCGGCGCCCACGCCTCCAACCCCTGAAATTGAGTTATAAACAAAAAGCCCCGCCAACTTGGCGGGGCTTTTTAATGGTGGCGCCAAATGCGCTAGCTGCTTAGCGACGGGCGTTGTTGTCCTGAGGCGGGTAGGTGCTCAGGATGCCATTTACGATGCGCAAGGTTTCGGCTTCGTTAATGGTGTTCTGGTCTACCTGGGCCTGGCCCGAGCCGCGCCACGCCAACTCTTTGCGGCGGGCGTCGATGATGTCAATCACCACAGTGCCGGCTTTGTACTGCGTCACGGCCGGGAAGCCGCGGCCGTAGAAGCCGCCGTAGCCGTAGCCATACGGATAGCCGAAGCCGGCATTATTCACTTGCTGCTTGTCTTCCACGCGGGCGCTGTAAGCCACGTAGATGTCGGGAGCGGTGGTGGTTTCGGTGAGGCCTTTTCTGGTCATCTCAGCAGTTACGGCAGCGCGCATGCGCTTGTCCAGAAACGACTGGTAGCCTTTGGCTGGGCCGCCCTCGGTGTCTTTGGGCTGCTGCGGGTACCATGCCCAGGTTTTGTAGGCCCGGAAGTTCACGGCGTGGTCAAAATCGTTGGTGACGCCCACGCGCGCGGCGGTGGTGCAGGCACTGGGGCCCAGCAGTAGCATAAGGCCAGCGGCC
The DNA here is from genome assembly GCF_036388155.1 of Hymenobacter sp. NCBI lineage: Bacteria > Pseudomonadati > Bacteroidota > Cytophagia > Cytophagales > Hymenobacteraceae > Hymenobacter > Hymenobacter sp. The sequence continues at coordinate 100,418 of NZ_DASVSI010000121.1, forward strand.
GCTAAAGCAACCGGACGGGCCAATAATCGGGTGATGCGGTTCATATGAGCGAAAATAGACGAGATAAAAAGAGGGACCTAAAACGCTGTTTCTCGGGACAAACTAAGCAGTTTAGGGGGCTGACTTACTAACGAAAAACCCACGCCCGACGTTCCACTTTTCTTAGCGCGAAACTACTCGCAATTATTGTTTAGCGCTACGGTAAATTATTGGGATAACCGGATTTTGTCCTACCTTACCCTCGAATTCCCATTACATGATTCCTGCTTCGTCAATGAAAAGTACCGTCTTGTTGGTTTCGGCAGCAGTAGGCCTGCTGTCGGCTTGCACCACCACCCGCGACGAAATGCGCCAAACCTCGTCGAATAGTGTGCCGGTACCACACAACACCATCGTCAACTGCCCCGTGTACGATGGCATGAAAAAATCTTCCACCGTCCTCGTGCAAACCACAGCCGGCAACGAAGTCCAGGTTCTGGACACCATCAACGCCTATTTTGTGCGCGTACGGCTCGAGAAGGATGGCCTGACCCGCACCGGCTACATGGACCGCCGCTGCTTCGGCTTGCGAGGTGATAAGTAAGGTAGGAGCACCTAAGCTGCTTATAGCAAAAAGGCCCGTCTGATTTATCAGACGGGCCTTTTTGCTTTTAATCCTCAACTACTAGTATGACGGGCCTTTGTCGGCCTGCACCAGCTCCTCCTCCTGGTCGGCGTACTGCTCAATGGGCGTGCAGCTGCAGATGAGGTTGCGGTCGCCATAAGCCGAGTCGATGCGGCTCACGGTGGGCCAGAACTTGTTGGCGCGCACGTACTCCATGGGGTACACGGCCTGCTCGCGGGTGTAGGGGCGAGTCCACTCGTTGGTGAGCACGGTGGCGGCGGTGTGGGGCGCGTGCTTCAACAGGTTGTCCTTCGCATCGGCCTGACCTGACTCCACGGCGGCAATTTCCTTGCGGATGGAAATCATGGCGTCGCAGAAACGGTCCAGCTCGTCCTTGCTTTCGCTTTCGGTGGGCTCCACCATCAGCGTGCCGGCCACGGGGAACGACACGGTGGGGGCGTGGAAGCCGTAATCCATCAGGCGTTTGGCAATGTCTTCTACCTCAATGCCGGCCTTCTTGAAGTGGCGGCAGTCGAGAATCATTTCGTGGGCGCAACGGCCGTGGCTGCCGGTGTAGAGCACCGGGTAGTGCGCCTCCAGGCGGGCCTTGATGTAGTTGGCGTTGAGAATGGCAATTTCGGTGGCGCGCTTCAGGCCGTCGCCGCCCATCATCGAAATGTAGGCGTAGCTGATGGGCAGGATGCTGGCCGAACCCCACGGCGCAGCCGATACCGAACCTTCGGTGCGGCCTTCCACGGGCACCACGGCGTGGCCGGGCAGGTAGGGGGCCAAGTCAGCTACTACACCGATGGGGCCCACGCCGGGGCCGCCGCCGCCGTGCGGAATGCAGAAGGTTTTGTGCAGGTTGAGGTGGCACACGTCGGCGCCGATGTTGGCGGGCGAAGTGAGGCCTACCTGGGCGTTCATGTTAGCACCGTCCATGTACACGCGGCCGCCGTGCTCGTGAATCAGGTTGCAGATGTCGATGATGGTCTCCTCGTACACGCCGTGCGTGCTGGGGTACGTCACCATCAGGCAGCTCAGGTTGGCGGCGTGCTTTACGGTCTGCGCTTTGAGGTCGGCCACGTCGATGTTGCCGTCTTCGGTGCTCTTCACGACCACTACCTGCATGCCGGCCATCACGGCCGAAGCAGGGTTGGTGCCGTGGGCCGAAGCCGGAATCAAAGCCACGTTACGATGGTGGTCGCCACGGGCGTCGTGGTAGCCTTTGATGGCCAGCAAGCCGGCGTATTCGCCCTGCGCGCCGGAATTTGGCTGCAGGCTAACGGCGGCAAAGCCGGTCACCTCGCACAACCACGCCTGCAGGTCCGAGAAAATCTGCTGGTAGCCTTGGGCTTGTTCCACGGGGGCAAAGGGGTGGAGCCCACCGATTTCAGCCCAGGTCACCGGAATCATTTCGGTGGTGGCGTTCAGCTTCATGGTGCACGAACCCAGCGGAATCATGCTGTGCGCCAGGCTGAGGTCTTTGTTCTCGAGCTGCTTCATGTAGCGCAGCATCTCGTGCTCGGCGTGGTGCGTGTTGAAGATGGGGTGCGTGAGGTATTCGCTGGTGCGAATCAGGCTCTTCGGCCAAGTCAGCTCCAGCTCCTGGGCCAACTCAACCGCGTCGGCTTCCTTGCCCAACACTTTCGCGAAGACGTCCAGAATGTCATTGACATCGTGCAGCTCGGTGTTCTGGTTGAGCGAAATGCCCACACGCACCTCGTCAAAATAGCGGAAGTTGATGCGAGCAGCTTCAGCCTCCTTGCGAAGTGCCTGCTGCAGCTCGGCGCTTTCCAGGCGCAGGTTCAGAGTGTCGAAGTAGTTCTCGTTGGTTTGCTCCACGCCCAGCTTCTTCAGGCCGGCTTCCAGGGTTTGGGCCAGGCTGTGGGTGTTCACGGCAAACTGCTGGATGCGCTGCGGGCCGTGGTACACGGTGTACATGCCAGCCAACACGCTCAGCAGCACCTGGGCGGTGCAGATGTTGGACGTGGCTTTTTCGCGGCGGATGTGCTGCTCGCGGGTTTGCAGGGCCATGCGGTAGGCCTTGTTGCCGGCCGCGTCGATGCTCTGACCGATGAGGCGGCCGGGAATCACGCGCTTGAACTGGTCTTTGCAGGAGAAGAAGCCCGCGTGCGGGCCGCCGTAACCCATCGGCACGCCGAAGCGCTGCGAGTTGCCCACGCACACGTCGGCGCCCAGTTCGCCGGGCGAGGTGAGCAGCGTGAGGGCCAACAGGTCGGCGCCCATCACCACAAACACGTTGTGTTGACGGGCTTGCGCGATGAAGTCTTTGTAGTCGAACACCTCACCGTCGGCGGCCGGGTACTGCACCATGGCGCCGAAGAAACCTTCGCCGCTCAAGTCAATCTGGCGGTGGTCGCCTACTACCAACTCAATGCCCACCGGCGTGGCGCGAGTGCGCAGCAAGTCAATGGTTTGGGGCAGTACCTGCTCCGACACGAAGTACTGGTGGGCACCTTTCTTCTTGGTCTGGCTGTGCAGCATGTGCATGGCTTCGGCGGCGGCGGTGCCTTCGTCCAGCAAGCTGGCGTTGGCAATTTCGAGGCCCGTGAGGTCAATTATCATCGTCTGATAATTGATGAGGGCTTCGAGGCGGCCTTGGGCAATTTCAGCCTGGTAGGGGGTGTAGGCAGTGTACCAGCCGGGGTTTTCCAGAATGTTGCGCTGGATAACGGGGGGAAGGGTGGTGTCGTGGTAGCCCAGGCCGATGTAGCTCTTGAACACCTGGTTCTGGCTGGCAATCTGCTTGAACTTGGCCAGGAAGGCGCGCTCGCTCAGGGCTGCGGGCAGCTCCAAGGGGCGCTTGAGACGGATGGCAGGCGGCACAGTTTCGTCGATAAGCTGCTCGATGCTGCTTACGCCGATGGCGCGGAGCATGGCGGCCTGTTCGTCGGCACCCGGCGCGTTGTGGCGGTCTTCAAAAACGTCGGCAAGCTGTGGTTTCAGCGTCATAAAAGCGGGGATGATGGGATAGAAGCGGTTTTGACGTGTTGATTTTCAGGTTCAGATACCGTAACAAAGGTACGGCCGAAAAGGCCCGGCGTCCTGCCGTTAAAACCGTAATTTTGGCCGGCGAGGCGTCGGTTACTGCTGAGAAAATGCGTCGGCGCACGGCTTAGTTCACTCCCACCCCTTCCCACCCATGTCCATCACCATCGGCCTCATTTGCGAGGGCAAAGTTCCGCCCGATAAGCGCGTCCCGCTCACCCCCAAGAAATGCGTGGAAGCCCTCAGCACTTTTCCCAACCTGCGCCTGCTGGTGCAAAGCAGCCCCGTGCGGAGCTATTCGGACCAGGAGTACCGCGATTTAGGCGTGGAGGTAGGCGACGACCTCGCGGACTGCGACGTGCTGATGGGCGTGAAGGAGGTACCGGTAGAACAGCTCATTCCGAACAAAACCTACCTCATTTTTTCGCACACCGTTAAAAAGCAGCCCGCCAACCGCAACCTGCTGCGCGCCGTGCTGAAAAAGAACATCACCCTCATCGACTACGAGCTACTTACCAACGCCCGCAGCGAGCGAATTGTGGCTTTTGGGCGCTACGCAGGCATTGTGGGCGCCTACAACGGCCTGCTGACCTACGGCCGCAAGCACGGGCTCTACGACCTGAAGCCCGCTTACCAATGCCTCGACATGGACGACATGCAGGAGGAGTTTTTCAAGGTAAAAAAGCTGCCGCCCATCAAAATGGTGGTGACGGGCTCGGGCCGGGTAGCGCAGGGTGCGCTGGAAGTACTTGACCGCATGAGCATTCGGCGCGTGAGTGTGTATGACTACCTCTACCTCGATTTTAACGAGCCGGTGTACACCCAACTGCGCAGCTCCGACTATAACCGCCGCCGTGATGGCCGCGTGTGGGACACCGTCGACTTCCACAACAACCCGCAGGAGTACGAGTCAACCTTCGGCATTTTTCTGCCCGTCACCGACTTGCTCATTGCCTGCGCCTATTGGCACCCGGCGGCACCCAGGCTTTTCGAAGAAGCCGACACCCAGCGCTCGGACTTCCGCATCAACACCATTGCCGACGTGACCTGCGACGTGAACGGCTCGGTGCCAACCACCAAGCGCGCCAGCAGCATCACGGCGCCAGCCTTCGACTACAACTGCCAAACGGGAGAATTGGAACCACCGTATTCGCGCCCCAGCAACATCACAGTGATGGCCGTAGACAACCTGCCCTGCGAGCTGCCGCGCAATGCTAGCCGGGACTTTGGCCGGCAACTGCTCGACAACGTGCTGCCGCACCTGCTCAGCGGTGACACGGAAGGCGTAGTGGCCCGCGCCACCATTGCCAAAGGCGGCGAACTGATGCCGCGCTATCAATATTTGGCTGATTACGTGGCGGAGGAAGTACCGGTCTGTAGTTAAGTAGCGGGTAGCAAGTAGCAAGTAGCACAGTCTTGCTACCCGCTACTTGCTACCCGCTACTTGCTACTAACCTAGATGCCGCGCAGCACCGGGTACTTGGCTTGCACCAGCATGTAGAAGCCGTAGGCTACCAGGCCGGCCGCTACAATGCCGAGCACCAAAGGGCCCATCGCGGCCAGGAAGTCGAAAGCTTCGCCGGTGCTGCCCACGGCGCCGGCGCGTGACTGCTGCCCCGCCTGCAGGAAAAAGTAGCCGGTGATGCCCAGCACCACGGCCCGGGCCGTGAAGCCCACCTGACCCGCGCGATACACCAGGTTCTGCTGGCCGGCCGGCAAGCTGCTGGCGTTGACGTCTTTTTGGAAGCGGCCGGAATAGGCGCGGTAAATCTGGTAAAACCCGACACCGATGATGATGAGGCCCACCAGCATGATTATCCAGTTGCCGCCGGGCCAGCTCAGCACCTTGGCGGTGAGGGTTTGGGAGGCGTTGTCGCCGCTTTTTTGGGCGCTGCCGTTCAACGCCAAGCGGCCGGCGTAGAGCGCAAGGCCGCTGTAAAACAACCCGCTGATGATGTACCAAATGCGCTTGCCCACGCCTTTGGCATCAGAGCCCTTGCTCTCAGTGTCGCGGATGGCCTGGGTGAAGCGCCAGATGATGTAGCCCAGCAGCCCAAAGGCGATGAGCCCCAGCAGAATGCTGCCCCCAGGCAAGTCCTGGACGCGCTGCACGGCTTCTTCTTTGTCGGCGCGGGCACCTTCGCTTTGGCCCGTGGCGGCCAGCAGGGCCAGAATTCCCATGAGCAAATACACTACCCCAATGGCAGCAAAGCCCAGCCGGGCCATCGTTTTGATGCCAGACGACGGGGAAGTGGGAACGGCGGAACGGAGGGTATCAGCAGCAGTCATAGCAGTAGGATGAAGGAGGAAGGAAAGGCTACTTACACGTGAAGCAGTGGTGAAGGTTGAGCTAGCCGTAGGCGCTGCCATAAAAAAGCCCCTCCTGTTGCCAGAAGGGGCTTTCTATTGACAAGTAGCGCGTGTGGATTGGAAGGCGCGTTTCCTCGTCAGGGGAAGGATATTGTTCTTAGAACGTGCGGTTGAACCAAGCTTTGATGTCGTCGACAGCGTGGCCGGTTTTCTCTTGCAAGCGGCCGAACCACTCGTCCTGCCTGCCGTCTTCGTAGGTCAAGTCGTCGTCGGTGAGGTTGCCCCACTTCTGCTTGGCTTCGCCTTTGAGCTCGTTCCAGTTGCCGCGAGCTTTGAGCTCGGTCTGGTCGTTCAGGTTATTCTGATTGAGGTCCATGACGCAGTTGTTTAAATGAAAGGGAAAGGAAATGTGGGTGGGGAGGGTCAAATAGTTGGGCTTGTACGCCCATGCAGACCGCGGCGCCGAAACCCCGGCCATAATGCCGGAATGTTGTACACGCTCCCGCCAGTCCGAGTACTTTCGCCCACAACGCACCCTTACCGCCAGCGGGCGTTGAAGCCAAGCAGCAGCCAAGCTTGCGCGCACGCCCTCTTTGCCCGGCACCACGGTTAGATTGAGGGGAAAATTCGCGCCGTTTGCAATGCAAGGAGTAAATAAGTGAATGGGAGTGAGGTGAAACCATCCGGTAAAGGTGGAAGCCCGCAACCTCAAGTACCAGCGCATTTTGTTCATGCCCCTACTTCCTGAAAGCGTAAGCACTGTATGTAAGATATTGATTAAGATAGTTTTGTGATATAAATTAGCAATATCATGTATAACTGCCTGCAACGCTGCAAACGGCCGCTTGTAAACAGAAAGCCCCGCTACTTTCGCAGCGGGGCTTTGCGTAATGCAAAAAGGGTGAAGCTTACTTCTGCGTGGCAGGAGTTTCTTCCACTACTTTGTCGGCGGGCTGGTCGCGCACAACGGCGGTGTCACCGGGTTCGCGGGCCAAGTCTGCCTTGGCGCTGTCAACGGCGCCGTCCATGGCGGTGCCTGCGTTTTCGGCGGCGTTTTCGGTGGTCGTAGCGGCGTTTTCAGCCTGTTTTTCGGAGCAAGAAGTGGTGGCGAAAGCACCGAAGGCAGCCAGCACGAGCAGGGTTTTAAAGGAGGTTTTCATGATGTTGGAAAGAAAAGGATGGTTGAAAATCTTTGGTTAATGAGCAAAAACCGAAAAGGTAACCCGCCAGCTAGCGCCAGCCTGCCGGCGCCAACAACCCGTAGCGCTTGGGAAGCGCAGGAAAAATGCCTGCCTGCCAGGTAAACGCGTAGCGCACAGCCGGTGCTCGCACCGTAATTTGGCGCCATGGACGACCTGCGCACCACGCTTTTAACCCTAAGCTCTGACGAGCGGCGAGACTTCGGGGTGTTCATTCAGCGGCAGCGGCGCAAGGTGGCGGGCCGGCAAGACTCCCGCCTCTACGAGCTGCTGGTGCAGCCCAAGGAACTGACCGGCGCCCAACTCATTGCCAAGCTCTACCCCGACGAGCCCAACCCCGTGGCCTATTATGCGCTCCGCAAGCGCCTGCTGCGCCACCTCACCGACTACCTGCTGCTGCGCCAGCGCCAGCTCGATACCACTGCCGCGGCCTCGGTGCGGGGGCAGCTCACCCTGGCTCAGTACCTATTCGAGGCCGGCATACCGCGCCTGGCGTGGAGCACGCTGCGCAAAGCCGAAAAGCTGGCGCACGACAACGAGCAGTACGAGCCCCTGAACGCGGTGTACAACCTCCAGATTCAGTACGCCAACTCGCCGCACGCCGAGCCGCTGGCCGAAATCATTGCCCGGCGCCACGTCAACAAAAAAGCTGCTGACGAAGAGGAGCGCGCCAATATTGCCGACAGCTTGTTGCGCCAGCGCCTGGGCGAGGCCCGCAAAAAAGGCCGCGCCGGCGCCCCGCTCGACGCCCTGATGCAGGAAATTTTGGTGGAGTACGACTTGCAGGAGGCCTTTGCCCGCTCGCCCTCGCTGCTGTGCCGGCTCATGTCCATTGCGCGCAGTGCCATGCTCGTGCGCCGCGACTTTGCCTCGTTTGCAGTGTTTATAGAGCGCTGCTACCGGCTCATGGAGCGGCGCCACAGGTTTGCGCCGGCCCAGCGCAGCTACCAGTTGCGCCTGCTTTATATGCTGGCGCACGCGCTGTACCGCTCGCGGCATTTTGCGCAGTCGGTGGCGTACCTGGAGCAGGGGCGGGCGCTTATTCAGGCCGCGTCTGGCCGCAAATTCAGCGAGTTTGGCCCGCGGTTTACTTTCCTGCTGGCCGCCAACTTTGCCTTTC
>NZ_DASVSI010000122.1:0-1693 GCF_036388155.1 Hymenobacter sp.
CGGCTAGCTATGCCGCCGACGTGGCACCCAGGCGACTAACCGCTGCCCGCAAGCGCGTAGCCACTTCGCCCGAGCCCAGAATAGCCAGTGTCTCGAACAAATCCGGACCTGCGGCGCCGCCCGTTACGGCCACGCGCAGCAGTTGCAGCACTTGGCCCGGCTTCATGCCCTGGGTTTCCATGGTGTGGTTGAAGATGCTTTTCAGTACCTCGGCGTTGGCGCTGGGTTCTGAATCGGCGGGCAAGTCGTCGGCGTAGGCGGCCAGGGCAGCGCTTACCTGGGCGTTCCATTTTTTCGAAACCACCGCTTCGTCGTATTCCGTGGGAGCCTGGAAGAAGTATTTGGCCTCCTGCCAAAAATCGTGGGGGAAGCTCACGCGCTCCTTCATCACGGCCACAATCTGCTCGGCTTTGGCTTGGTCGCAGGCAATGCCGTGCTCTTCCAGGGCCGTGAGCAGGTAGGGCGCCAGCTCGGCGTCGGATTTGGCGCGGAGGTAGTGCTCGTTGAACCACTTCACCTTGTTCTGGTCGAACTTGGCCGGCGACTTGCTCACGCGCTCAATGGAGAAGGCCTGAATCAGCTCGTCCATCGAAAATATTTCCTGCTGCGAACCAGGATTCCAGCCCAGGAAAGCCAGGAAGTTGACCAAAGCTTCGGGCAGGTAGCCGCTCTCGCGGTAGCCGGAGCTCACGGTGGGCTCGCCGGTTTCGCCGTCGATGCCGTGCCATTCCAGCGGAAACACCGGGAAGCCCAGGCGGTCGCCGTCGCGCTTGCTGAGCTTGCCGGTGCCGTCGGGCTTGAGCAGCAGGGGTAAGTGGGCAAACTGGGGCATGGTCTTTTCCCAGCCCAGGTAGCGGTAGAGCAGCACGTGCAGCGGCGCTGAAGGCAGCCATTCTTCGCCCCGAATGACGTGCGAGATTTCCATCAAATGGTCGTCCACGATGTTGGCCAAGTGATAAGTCGGCATGCCGTCCGACTTCATCAGCACTTTGTCGTCGATGGCGCTTGAATGCACCACCACCCAGCCGCGAATCAAGTCCTGGAAGCGCACTTCCTCCTTGCGCGGCACTTTCAGGCGGATGACGTATTGCGCACCGCTGTCGAGCAACTGCTTCACCTCGTCCTCGGGCAGGGTGAGAGAGTTGCGCATTTGGGCGCGGGTGATGCTGTTGTACTGCGGGTTGGGCACCTTGGCGGCCTGCAGACGGGCGCGCATGGCGTCCAGCTCCTCGGGCGTGTCGAAGGCGTAGTAGGCGTAGCCGTCGGCGATGAGCTGGTCGGCGTACTGCTTGTACATGGGCTTGCGCTCGCTCTGTTTGTAAGGCGCGTGGGGGCCGCCCACGCCCACGCCCTCGTCGATGACAATGCCGCACCAAGCCAGGGCTTCGAGGATGTATTCTTCGGCGCCGGGCACGAAGCGGTTTTGGTCGGTGTCCTCGATGCGGAGGAGCATTTTGCCGCCCAGCTTGCGGGCCAGCAGGTAGTTGTACAGCGCGGTGCGCACGCCGCCAATGTGCAGCGGCCCCGTGGGCGAGGGCGCAAACCGCACCCGAACTTCTCTTTCAGTCATAAGAATGCAAAAGCGCGTCCCGGTTCTCGGAACGCGCCGCAAAGGTAAGGGCGAGTAATGTAGCGCGAACTTTGTAGTTCGCGTCCCCGGCGGACACCCGAACGACTGTTAACGGCGCGGGGA
>NZ_DASVSI010000123.1:0-74866 GCF_036388155.1 Hymenobacter sp.
TGCTATCCGTGCCATCATTGCTGCTGAGCACAAGACGGAAGGCGTTCTGCGCTCGGAAGTGACTACCAACATCAAGCGTTTGATGGACATCGGTTGCTACCGTGGCTTGCGTCACCGCAAAGGTCTACCAGTTCGTGGTCAGCGCACCAAGAACAACTCGCGTACCCGCAAGGGCAAGCGGAAGACGGTAGCCGGCAAGAAGAAGGCAACTAAATAAACTCACACGGGAATCGGCGCTGGCGGCTGCGGATAAATTATCCGCAGCCGCCAGCGCCAACACCTCCCGCATTTTTTGCGATAACCAAATGGCACAAAAAAGAAAAGACAAAGCCAAAAAGCGCGTTGTCGTGGTGGAGCAGGTTGGTCAGGTACACATCCGTGCCTCGTTCAACAACATTATCATTTCCATCACTAACAATAACGGTCAAGTTATTTCGTGGGCTTCGGCCGGCAAAATGGGCTTCCGTGGTTCGAAGAAAAATACGCCCTACGCCGCCCAAATGGCGATGAGCGACTGCGGTAAAGTAGCCCACGACCTGGGCATGCGCAAAGCCGAAGTATTTGTGAAAGGTCCGGGTTCGGGCCGTGAGTCGGCCATCCGCGCCCTCGGCAACGTGGGTATTGAGGTGACCACCATCCGCGACGTAACGCCGCTGCCGCACAACGGCTGCCGCCCCCCCAAGCGTCGTCGCGTTTAGTTTTTCACTTCTAGTATTAGATTAAGATGGCACGTTATACCGGCCCTACCTCAAAAATTGCCCGTCGCTTCAACGAGCCAATTTTCGGCCCCGACAAAGCGCTCAACAAGAAAGCTTATCCTCCGGGCCAGCACGGCCGCGGCCGCCGCAAGAAGCAGTCGGAATACGCCGTGCAGCTGATGGAGAAGCAGAAAGTAAAGTACATGTACGGCATGTTGGAGAAGCAATTCGAAAACTTGTTCCACAAAGCAGCTGCGTTGCCAGGCATTACTGGTGATAACCTGCTCGCATTGCTGGAAGCCCGTCTGGACAACGCTGTGTATCGTTTGGGCATTGCCTCGACGCGCCGCGCTGCTCGCCAGCTCGTTGGTCACAAGCACATCACTGTGAACGGTGAAGTGGTGAACATTCCTTCGTACCACCTCCGTCCCGGCGACATCGTGGCCGTTCGTGAAAAGTCGAAGTCGCTCGAAGCCATCACCACGAGCCTGTCGGTTCGTAACGCTCGCCAATTCTCTTGGTTGGAGTGGGATGGTAAGGAGCTAGCTGGCAAGTTCATCAGCGCTCCTGCTCGTGAGTTGATTCCGGAGAAAATCACCGAGCAGCTCATCGTCGAATTGTATTCGAAGTAAATAACACTACTGGTAGCGGCCCGGCAGTTTGTCGGGCCGCACTTGTGCTTATACTTCACCAACTTTTTTCAAATTTTTTACGCCCCACATATGTCAATCTTAGCTTTTCAGATGCCGGAGAAAGTGGTGATGGAGAAATCCGACGACTTCACCGGGACGTTTGAATTTAAGCCGCTCGAGAAGGGCTACGGCGTCACCATCGGCAATGCGCTGCGTCGCATTCTGTTGTCGTCGCTGGAGGGTTTCGCCATCACGTCGGTTCGCACGAACAGCGTGCTGCACGAGTTTTCGACCATCGAAGGTGTGATTGAGGACATGTCCGAAATCATTCTAAACCTGAAAATGGTCCGCTTCAAGAAGACGAGCGATGCCATTGCAGATAAAATTACAGTGCGCGTGAAAGGTCAGGAGACCTTCTCGGGTGCCGACATTGCCAAGTTCGCCAGCGGTTTCGAGGTTTTGAACCCTGACCACGTGATTGCGCACATCGACCCCAGCAAAGAGTTGGAGTTTGAGCTGACGATTGCCCGTGGCCGTGGCTACGTACCCGCCGACGAGAACAAACCCGCTGACCAGGTTTTCGGTCAGATTGCCATTGATGCCATTTACACGCCTATCAAGAACGTGAAGTACAGCATCGAGAACACCCGTGTGGAGCAGAAGACCGACTACGAGAAGCTCATCATTGAGATTCAGACGGACGGTTCCATTCACCCGGAGGAAGCACTGAAAGGCGCTGCCAACATCCTCATTCAGCATTTCATGCTGTTTTCGGATAACACGATGACCCTCGAAGGTCCTCGCGTGACTGAAGACGAGCCAATTGATGAGGAGACCATGCAGATGCGCAAGATGCTCAAGACTCCCTTGGAGGACATGGAGCTCAGCGTACGTGCCAAGAACTGCCTCAAGGCTGCCGACATCAAGACGATGGGCGAACTGGTGCAGCTCGAAATTGCTGACATGATGAAGTTCCGCAACTTCGGCAAGAAGAGCCTGACCGAATTGGAAAACCTCGTTGAAGAGCGTGGTTTGGAGTTCGGCATGGACCTGGGCAAGTACCGCCTGGACGAAGACTAGTTTGCTGATTATTTGATGTGCTGAGATGCTGGACGTTCTGGCAAATCGGCACATCTTCTTTTTGTCAGCACGTCAACACATTTATTCATTTACTTATTTCACCAGTGTGCCCAAGGGGCAGCGGTTCTAATGAGGCCTTTGGGGCCCGCCGTGGTCGCCGCCCGCAAGCACACACTTTTTCAAACGTCCAATGCGACACGGAAGAAAAATCAACCACCTGGGCCGGACTACCGCCCACCGTCACGCGATGCTATCGAACATGGCTTCGTCGCTCATCCTGCACAAGCGTCTGACGACGACTGTGGCCAAAGCCAAAGCCTTGCGTAAGTACGTGGAGCCGATGCTGACCAAGTCGAAGGAAGACACGACGCACTCGCGCCGCATGGTGTTTGCTGCCTTGCAGGACAAGGAATCCATCAAGGAATTGTTCGGTAATATTTCGAGCAAAATTGCTACCCGCCCCGGTGGCTATACCCGCATTCTGAAGCTGAGCGACACGCGTCTGGGTGACAACGCCGACATGTGCGTAATCGAATTGGTAGACTTCAACGAGACGTTGCTGGAAGCTAAATCGGCCGCTGCTGAGAAGACCACCACGACCCGTCGTTCGCGTAGCCGTGGCGGCAAGAAGGCTGCTGCCGGCGATGCTGCTACTTCGGCTACCGAAGTAAAAGGCGAAGCTGTTGCTTCTGCCGCTGTAGTAGAAACTTCGGCTCCGGCTGACACCGCTACCGAGACGGTGAAAGAAGACGAAAGCCGCGACGAGGCTAAAGCTGACGAAGCCGGTGCCTAATTAGCGCTAACAATTCAAGGAAAAGGGACGCACCGCAGGGGGCGTCCCTTTTTTGCTTACTGATAAGCGCGGGTATTTGTAAAAATCATCTCAATACTTAGTAGTTAAAGCAGTGATAACAATTTTATAATATGCTTTTACTTGAATAAATGGATAGAATTGATTAATAATAAACCTCATTCATTCATCATCTAACAAAGTATGAAAAACAACAAAATCAAGGCTTTAGCTCTGGCTATGCTTTTCTGCTCGTCACTTCTCTCCTGTCAGCAAAGTGATATAGAACCCAACAACAGACTTTCGGTAAAGAAAACACAAGACTTCACCATATTTAAATTTAAGGCTTACATCGGAAGACCTGCACAGGGTTGCCTAAGCGGATGGGGTGTATGCCAAGCGCATCTTGTGATTTTTAACATTCCAGTTTTCAGGTCAACTAAGCCAGAGGACCCTAAGCATTTCACGGGCTATGTTGAGAATAATGGGGAAGAGGGCTCAAATACTAAGAAACTGGTCTTTCAATTTATGTTCCCTGAAGAAGTTGAGATGCTAGGTAATGCTGACAGAAATGTAGAAGTTGAACAAGCTCTCCAAGTTAATTCAGAGACGGCACATGCGTTCGGTTACGAGTCAATGACTATTCAGCCGGGTTCTTATGAGTTCACTCCATCATTGGGCGAAAACGGCGGTTTTAAAGTTGGAATTGTTGTACAGTAAAGCCCTATAAAAAGTGGAGAAAGCCAATAAGTCTTTCTCCACTTTTTTACGTTTTAATCCTTGCAAACTAATCCAGAATCCGATGACACAAAAAATATGCGCTTTACTCTTAGGTTTTTCTCTATATGGTTGTGTTATAAACCCCAGCTTTAGCGAGCTTTCTGAGATTGAGAGGAAAACACTTACACCATTAACTACTTCTGATGAACAATTGCTTGCTGTTGCCAAGCAGTCTCAGGGTAATGAGTCCATCAAATCAGCAGCGGATATTAAAATTTATAAAGGCAGCAGTGACCTTATAAGACAGCTGATTGATGGGAGTCCAAACCAGCTCACTCATCTTTATATCTACGGGAGCTTTTGCAAGCCGTGTGTGGCTGAATTACCCACGATATTGCAGATGCACCAGGAAAAAAAGGATGTTAACTTGGTCATGGTTAGCCCCGAAAATTGGTCTGAACTACAGAAAATAAAAGCATTTATATATAGGAATAAAGTTTTTATTTCAACCTACGTATTGGATTTGGACAGGTACGGTGACGAGTTCAGCGTCCAAAAAAGATATCGAAAGTTTGTTGACGAAATCTATCCAGGGCACCCGGAAATATTGGGCTTTCCTACTCACATTGTTGTTGATAAGCAATACAAAGTGCAATTTGCTGGTGTGGGTGCGGGCAAACTAACTGCGACTGTGTTGGATTCAGTGATGCAATCCACTCGTTGATGAGTCAGAACGAGAATGCGCAAAGTGTAGCTCGTAGCGTAAGTTTGCTGGCATAACCAATTCTCTTTGCTATGAGCTTCATTTCGCAAATTCATGCCCGCCAAATTTTTGATTCCCGTGGTAATCCGACGGTGGAAGTTGACGTAACTCTTGACTCTGGCGTGATGGGCCGGGCGGCTGTTCCTTCCGGGGCCAGCACGGGCAAGCACGAGGCCGTGGAACTGCGCGACGACGACAAGTCCATGTACATGGGCAAGGGCGTATTGAAGGCTGTAGAGAACGTGAACAACCGCATTGCGGAGGAGCTGGTAGGCTTTTCGGTGTACGAGCAGGCCTTGCTGGACAAGATTATGCTGGAGATGGACGGAACTAGCAACAAAGCCAATTTGGGCGCTAACGCCATATTGGGCGTGAGCCTGGCTGCAGCTCGGGCGGCGGCGCTCGACGCCAACATGCCGTTGTACCGCTACGTGGGCGGGGTAGGGGCCACCACGTTGCCTGTGCCGATGATGAACATCCTGAACGGGGGCTCGCATGCTGACAACTCCATCGACTTCCAGGAGTTCATGATTATGCCGACGGGCGCTTCGTCGTTTTCGGAGGCGCTGCGTTGGGGTACGGAGATTTTTCACCACCTTAAAAATGTGCTGAAGAAGCAAGGCTTCAGCACCAACGTGGGCGACGAAGGTGGGTTTGCACCCAACATTAAGTCCAACGAAGAGGCGATTCAAATTGTGTTGCAGGCCATCGAAACGGCTGGCTACCGCCCAGGCGAAGACGTGTTCATTGCCATGGATGCCGCGGTGTCGGAATTCTACGAAGACGGCGTGTACCACTTCAAGAAAAGCACCGGCGACAAACTGACGTCGTCGCAGATGGTGGACTACTGGGCCGACTGGGTGAAGAAGTACCCCATCATCAGCTTGGAGGATGGCATGGATGAGGACGACTGGACCGGCTGGAAGGCCCTAACCGACCGTGTGGGCAAGCAAACGCAATTGGTGGGCGACGACTTGTTCGTGACCAACGTGGACCGCCTGCAGCGCGGCATTGACGAGGGAATTGCCAATTCCATCCTCATCAAGGTAAACCAAATTGGTACCTTAACTGAGACCATCGCGGCCATCAACCTGGGCCGCCGCAATGGCTACAAGAGCATCATGAGCCACCGTTCGGGTGAGACGGAGGATAACACGATTGCTGACTTGGCAGTAGCGTTGAACACCGGCCAGATTAAAACGGGCTCGGCTTCGCGCTCTGACCGGATGGCCAAGTACAACCAACTCTTGCGTATTGAGGAAGAACTGGGTGAGGTGGCGTACTTCCCCGGAAAGAAAATGTAAGTATTTCGTTGAGTTAAAGTCCAAACGGCCAATTCTGTGGATGCAGAATTGGCCGTTTCTATTACCTTTACTGCAAATGCAACTCCCCGCTTTTATTGGTCCGTTGCTGCGCGTGGTTCGCAGCTTCTATTTTCTAACTGGCGTCGGCTTTCTGGTCTGGATGCTTGTTTTCGATGCCAACGACTTGGGCAAGCAATTCGACATTTACCGGAAGTGGAAGGAACTGCGCAACGAGAAGCAATACTACCTCGACAACATTGAGGTGGTGAAGCGGGAGCGGGCCGAGCTGATGAGCTCGCCGGCGCTGCTCGAAAAATTTGCGCGCGAGAAATACTTGATGAAGCGGCCGGGCGAAGACGTGTTCGTGCTGGTGCCTGCTACGGCTGAGTAAGCCTCATTTGGGAGTTTATAATAACTCATGGGTGAGGTAAAAGCTGTGCCTTGTTCAATATAATCAATATATTTTCATTTTTAATTCTTTTACATGAAGAAAAACTACTCTGCGGCCTTGCGGCTGTTTGCCACCTTATTCACATGTATACTGCTCACGGGATTGGTGCGTCCTGGCGCGCTCTGCGCACAGACCTATGCGGTACCATCTTTTGGCTCTAACAGCGTTACCACTTGCGGGGGCACGCTCTACGACGATGGCGGCCTGAACGGGCTGTATTCGGCCAATGCCAACGGCACGATTACCATAACGCCCGCCACGGCCGGGAACAAAATCCGCTTGCAATTCACGTCGTTTCAGGTGGAGACGGGCTACGACGCGGTGTCTATCTACGACGGGGCAAACACGAACGCGCCCCTGATTGGCACGTACGATTCCAGCAACCCGCCGACGACCGTGTATGGCACTTCTACCTCCGGCGCCCTCACCGTGCGTCTTGCTTCGGATGGGATAGTGCAGCAAAATGGCTTCTCGGCAAGTATTGCCTGCGTTACCAGCGTGCCGCCGCCGGCACAGTCGGACCTGGCTATCCAGGGGGCCTTGTTGTCGCCGCTGAGCGTGGTTGCCGGTGGGGGCCTGACGGCCAGCTGCACGGTGTACAACTTGGCGGGCGCTATTGCCAACAACAGCTCGGTGGGATACTACCTGTCGGCTGACGCGGTGCTGGATGGCAATGACCAACTGCTGGGCAACTCAACGGGCTTTCCGCTGCCTGCGGGTCAGTCCTCCTCGCGCTTCGCCAACTTTACGATGCCGGCGGGTACTGCGCCGGGCAACTACTACGTGTTGTTCGTGGTCGATTACCTCAACCAGGTCAGCGAGAGCAACAAAGCCAACAACGTGGCATCGGTGAACATGACCGTGACCCCGCCGAGCATTGACCTCACCATTCAGCAGGCGTCCGTGAACCCACAAAATGTCACGGCGGGTTCCCCTCTTACCATGAACTGTAACATTGCCAACCAGGGCAATGCGACGGCCACCAGCAGCAGCGTGGGTTTTTATTTCTCGACTAACGCCACTCTGGACGCTGCTGACCAGCTACTGACCTCGCAGTACGGCGGGCAGCTAACGCCTTCGTTTCCGGCTACCCGAAACGGCACTGCCGCCGTGCCGCCCGGTTTGACCCCTGGCACGTACTACATCTTGTTTGTGGCCGACTTCCAGAACCAAGTGGGAGAAACCAACGAAAACAACAACGTGGTGGCGGTTAGCTTCACGGTAGCGCTCCCCGGCGTGGACCTGGTGGTGCAGCAGGAGCAGCTTTACCAGAACCCGACCGTGGCCGGCAACCAAGTGCAGCTCTACGCGACGATGGTGAACCAAGGAAATACCGCCGCTAGCAGCAGCACGGTGGGGTACTACCTGTCAACCAACCAAACGTTTGATGCCGCCGACGTGCTACTAAGTTCCAGCGTGGGAGGCTTCTTGATAGCCAACCAGCTGAGCTACCGGTCTGCCAGCCCGCTGGTGCCCGCTGGCACTGTGCCAGGCACATACTATGTGTTGTTTGTGGCCGACCCAGCCAACGCTGTCACCGAAACGAACGAGAACAACAACGTGCGCAGCTTGCTCTTGACGGTGGTTGCGCCGAGCATTGATTTGCAGATGCAGAACGCGTCGTTGGGACAGACGTCGTCGGCCCCTGGGGGCATCATTTCGGCTACCTGCTCCCTCTTCAACCAAGGCAACGCCCAGGCCAACCCGGCTACGGTGGGGTACTACTTGTCGACGAACCAGACGCTGGATGCCAGCGATGTGTTGCTCAGCAACACCACTGGCAGCTTGTTCGGGGGCAGCTTCACGTCGCGCTATGCCAACATAACCGTGCCCACTGGCACCGCGCTGGGAAATTATTACGTGCTGTTTGTGGCCGATTATCAGAACCAGCTCAGCGAAACCAACGAGAACAACAACGTGGCCAGCACGCCGCTGCAAGTGGTGGCGCCTGGCATTGATTTGCTCATTCAGCAGCCTTCGCTTGGTTCGGGCAATGTGACGCCCGGCTTTGCCATCAACAGCGGGTGCTCCATCCTAAACACGGGCAACACCGTGTCGGTGAGCAGCACGGTGGGGTATTACTTGTCGACCAACCAGACACTGGACGCCAGTGACGTGCTGCTGAACACCGTCACGGGGTTTGCGTTGGCAGCAGGACAAAGCTCGTTCCGCTCTACCAGTTTGGTGGTTCCTACGGGCACAGTGGCGGGCAACTATTACGTGCTGTTTGTAGCCGACCCGCAGAGCGCCGTGGCTGAAACCAACGAGAACAACAACGTGGCGTCTCAAGCCCTTACCGTGAACGGGCCTTTTGTGGGGACCCTGGTGCCCCTTTCCGGCTCGGCCACGATTACTACTTGCGCTACCACGATTTACGACAACGGCGGCTACAACAACTACGCCGACTACTCGAACGGCACGCTGACCATTCTGCCCGCCACGCCGGGCGCGTTGGTGCAATTGGTTTTCAATTCTTTTTCGACGGAACCGGGATTCGACTACGTGCGCATTTACGATGGCACCAGCGTGAATGCACCGCTGCTGGCTTCTTACACGGGATACCAACTGCCCCCGCTCGTGATGGCTACCAACGCCAGCGGCGCCCTGACCGTGCAGTTTACCAGCGATGGCAGTGCGACTTCGACGGGCTTTGACGCCACCGTGAGCTGTGGCGCCGCGCCGCAGTCCGATTTGCTGCTCACCCAAATTGGGGCGTCGCCCTCGTCGGTGGCAGTGGGTGGCAACCTGTCGTTGAGCGGCATTGTGGCCAACCAGGGCGGTGGCGCTGCGCCCAGTTCGGCAGTGGGCTACTACCTGTCGACCAACCAAACGCTGGATGCCAGCGACCGGCTGCTGGGCACCAGGTCCGGCGGAGTACTGGGCGTGAACCTTGATGAAACGCGGCAACTGGTGGCGACGGTGCCGAGCAATGTGACCCCGGGCGCGTACTACGTGCTATTCGTGGCTGACCCCGCCAACGTGGTGAGCGAGACCAACGAAGGCAACAACCTCGCCGCACTGGCCGTGACCGTGACCCAGCCCTTGGCTAGCCGCGACCAAACCGCAGGCTACACCGTGAGCGTGGCCCCCAATCCCGTTGTGGCGGGCAGCACGTTGCGGGTGTTACTGCGCGGCGCAGGCGCTTCCTGCGCGGCTTCTGTGGACCTCTACAACGCCTTGGGACAACGCGTGCGGACTGAAGCCTTGCAGGTAGGTGCCGGACGCGCCAATCAGGCCGAAATCATGACTCAACACCTGGCCACCGGTGTATACACGCTGCGCCTCACCGGCACCGGCTTGAGCGTGACCCGCCGGATAGTGATAGAATAAGTAACCCACACCTTCGGCCCGGCAACGGGCTGGAAAAAGCGGGGGCGGCGGTCCGGCAACATGCCGGGCCAGCCGCCCCCGCTTACTTTTGGCCATGCAAGCACGTGTCGTCCGGTGGGTAAGTCAGCTTCATGCTCTCCTTGGGCAGTTGCGAGTCGCACGGGGAGGAGCCGTGGCGTTGGTAGTTCTGGCAGCGCTGGGCTGTGGTTACTCGCAGGCTCCCGCCCAGTCAAGCCGGCAAGCAAAGCCCAGCCAGGGGCAGGCGGCCAGCCAATTTCTGCGCGCCGTGCTTCGGGCTGATTACGCCGGGGCCTATGCCCGGCTGGCGCCGGAAGTGCGCCGGGGCGTGAGCTTGGCTGGTTTTCAAGCGGCTGCCCGCCCGATGTGGAAAAGTGGGCAGCCGCGCCGCCAACAAATCGAGCTGTATAAGCTGGGCATGCGCATCGACGACGGGGGAGGGTCGCAGCTGTTCTATTCTTTCTCCTTCGCGGCCGATTCGAGCTTGAAAACGCCGCCGGTGTTGCTGGAAGTCACGTTTCGGGACACTGCCTCGCGGGCGGTGCTGGGGTTCGGCCTGCGGCCCAACCAATCGGCGGCGCCCAAGCGCGCGACGAAGCCATCAAGCGGTAGCCGCCGTCTGCCGTAGTGCCACGGGGGTGGGCCGCTCGTAGTAGCGTTGCAAGCCCATGGCCAACCAAAACAGCACAATCACGCGGGGCTCCTGCCAAAAGTCTTGCGTGAGGGAGTGCAACAGGAAAAACAGGAAGTATACCGTGAACCCAACCTGCGTGGGCGTGAGGCGGCGGCGCCACGTCCAGCGCAACAGCCGCAGGCCCACGTAGCCCAGCAGCATTACGCCCGTGGCCAGCCCCAGCGCCCCCGCCTCGACCAGCCACGTCACGTAGAGGTTGTGGCTGTTCATGCGGCGGAAGGTGATGGTGTAGTTTACATGCGAAGGCGCGTTGCGCACAAAATCGAGGTAGCGGTCGGGGAAAGTGCCCGGGCCCACGCCGATGATGGGTTCTTGCTCGAAAAGCTCCAGGCCAAACACCCATCGGTTTTTACGCTCGGCGTTCGACTCATTGGTTGGGGTGAAGTCGCTTACCGTGCCAAGCTCATGAACGATGCTCTTGTCGGTGACCTTGACGGCGTCGGGGTGGGTTTGGGTGAGGAGTTGCCAGGTGGTCAGAATGAGGCAAGCGGCCACCGACCAGGGCAGCAGCAACTGCCGCCATTCCCTCCAGCCCACGTAAAAAAGCAGCAGCAAGGCCTGCATAACCAAAGAGATGTAGGAAGCCCGCGAATACGAAAAAGCCACCACCATCAGCACCACCGTGAGCAGCGCGGTGGCCAGCAGGCGCAGCCCCTGCTTGCGCAGTAGCGGATGGTGAAGCAGCGCCAGGTTCAGCAGCAGCACCAGCGGCTCGAGCATCACCGTTAGGTTGGTGTGCCCGTGTTGCAAGAAGGGCTGCGCAATGATGTACGAATTGCTGTAGGAAATGCCCTGCATGAGGTGGCGCACCAGCACGTAGCCCGCGAGCAGGGCAGTGCTCGTGGCCAGCACTCCCAAGGCCCTTAGCCATTCGACGCGGGTAAGGTGCAGCACGCGGGGCACGCCGTAGCCAAACGCGACGTACAGCAAGAGGGTGGCCAGGTATTTAGCCGAAACCAGCGGAGCGCCCGAAAATACTGTGGCCAAAAACAGGGTGCCAAAATGAATGCCGATGAGCTTGTCGAGCCGGTGGGCTTTGCCGGGCCAGCGCAGCCAGCCCCCCACGCCGCCCAGCACCAGCACGCCCACCGTGAGGGCCATCAGAGGTTCGGTAAGCAAAGTCAGGCCGAAGCCCCGGTCCGAAAACCAGTCCACCGAAAGCGGCAGGCTGAACAGCGAGCCATAAAAAAGCAGAAGCAGAAAAGCGCGAAAGCGCGAAGGAGTCATGCTAAGTAAGTAATCAGTAGTGATTAGCAAGTAGTTAGACTGCAAATACTTTGGTGCTGGTCTTATGTCTTGTTACCTACGACCTGTTACTAAAGAAAATGGTGCGCCCGCTGCAACGGAACGGGCGGGGGTGGTTAGCCAATTTTTTTGCCCGCCATGGCTTGTTGAATGGAAATGTTCATGACCCGTTCGGCATAGGGACGGGTCAGCTCGTCTAGTTCGTCCATGGCCTTGAGGATGGGGTCCCGCTCCGAGCCGGTCAACGCAGCCCGCACCCGCTCTACCTGCGCGGCGGTGGCGGTAAGCTCTTCCTCGGTGAGGTGCTGGCGGTTTTTGCGGGTGAAGTTGTCGACCTGGTACAGCAGCTG
Organism: Hymenobacter sp.; assembly: GCF_036388155.1. Classification (NCBI taxonomy): domain Bacteria; kingdom Pseudomonadati; phylum Bacteroidota; class Cytophagia; order Cytophagales; family Hymenobacteraceae; genus Hymenobacter; species Hymenobacter sp. Next base: position 12,076 of record NZ_DASVSI010000123.1, read on the forward strand.
CTCAGCGGCGGTGCACGCCTCGATGAGCAAGCGGGCTGCTACGTCTTCCTTAGCGTTTACCAGCGAGTCCATCAGCATTTGCTCCACTTGCTCGTCGGTGAGGCCGTACTGGGGCTTGATTTCGACCTTCTGCCGGGTGTTCGACCGCAGCTCGATGGCCTCAACCTGCAAGATGCCGTCGGCGTTGAGCAGGAAGTTGACGTCGACTTTGGGGAGGCCTGCTGGCATGGCCGGAATGCCGCTGAGCACAAACTCGCCCAGCTTGCGGTTCTGGCTCACCAGGTCACGCTCGCCCTGGTACACCGCAATTTTCAGGTTCACTTGCCCGTCCACGCTGGTGGTGTATTGGCGGCCGGCTTTGGTTGGAATCTTGGAATTGCGCGGGATGATGGGGTCCAAGAGCCCGCCCAACGTTTCAATGCCGAGCGTAAGGGGCGTCACGTCGAGCAGCAGCACGTCGCGCCGGTTGCCGGCCAGGATGTCGGCCTGAATGGCGGCGCCCAGGGCCACCACTTCGTCGGGGTTGAGCGAGTTGTTGGCGGGCTGGCCGAAGAATTCGGACACGGCCTCGTACACCAGCGGCACGCGGGTGGAGCCGCCCACCAGCAGCACGGCGTCGAGGGCAGTGGTGAGCTTGGCGTCGGCCAGGGCCTGGCGGCAGGCGGCAATGGTGCGCTCCACCAGCGGGCGGATGAGGTCGTTGAACTGGGCGCGCGTTAGCGTGACGGGAAGGTTCCGGCCGGCTTCGTCGGTAAGGTGGGTGGTGAAGTCGTCGTGCTGGCTAAGGTATTTTTTGGCCATCTCGGCGGCCAGGCGCAGCTGCTGCTGCAGTTGCGGGTCGGTGTGGAAGCTTTCGGGCAAGCCGAAGGTGGCGGTCCAGTGGTCCACCACGGCGCGGTCCAGGTCGTCGCCGCCCAGGTAGGTGTCGCCGTTGGTGCTCAGCACCTCAAAAATACCCTGCTGAATGCGCAGGATGCTGATGTCGAAAGTGCCGCCGCCCAAGTCGTACACGGCCACTGTTTTCTCGTCGTTGGGGTCGAGGCCGATGCCGTAGGCCAGCGCGGCGGCGGTGGGCTCGTTCACAATGCGCAGCACTTCGAGGCCCGCGAGGCGGCCGGCGTCGCGCGTGGCTTGGCGTTGCGAGTCGTTGAAATAGGCCGGCACGGTAATGACGGCGCGGTTCACGGGCGTCTTGAGGGCGTGTTCGGCACGGGCGCGCAGCTCTTTCAAGATGTCGGCCGACAGCTCAACGGGAGAAAAGAACCGGTCATCGACACGGATTTTCACCAAGCCCTCCGAATTGTCGTCGATGACTTTATAGCCCAATTGGGTGGCGTGCTGGCCCAGGTCGCGGTAGCTTTTGCCCAGCAGGCGCTTCACGGAGTAAATGGTGCGCTGCGGCTCGGTGAGTAGGAAGTCGCGGGCTTCGGTGCCAATAACTGGGTCGGTGCCCCCGGCGGGAAAGTGCACGACTGACGGCACGATGGTGCCCCGGCCCTGGTCGTTGATGACCACGGGCTGGCGGCTGTCGGGGTGCACGTAGGCCACCAGGCTGTTGGTGGTGCCCAGGTCGATGCCGACAATGATTTCCTCTTGCTGGAATGTGCCAGTGGCGAGGTTAATAGCAACTGTAGCCATATATGCGCAAGGCCGGCGAGGTCGCCAGCCCAAAAAATGTAACAGGTAGAAAGCGCGTTTGCGCCCCACAAAAGTAGGTCCTAAACCACCCCGGCGCCGAAATGATGCGGCGACTGCCGAGAGTGTATGGCAAGGTTAAAAATATTAATATACTTTTTTTTCTTCGTTATCAAACCATAATCTCCACAATGCACGTAGGACTTAAGGAGGAGTCATCAATCGTTTGCGGTGCTGATTATTTGGCACGTTGAAGCGCGTAAGGTTGCGGTTAGCTCACGTGTTTATTCCATCATTTTCCAACCCTTCCTTTTATGAAGAAATTGCTTACACGTCCCCTGTTTCAGGCTGCTCTACTCGCAACCACGGTGGGAGGGATGCTGGCCTGGACCGGCCAGCACAACACGCTGGAGGCCTCCAGCCACCGCGAAGCCCCGCTCATTGCCGACGACCCGCTGGCCGACAACACCGACCTCTATGCTTTCCGCAGCCCCGACGCGCCGGCCAACGACGCCAACGCCAGCGTGACCATCATTGCCAATTACATCCCCTTGGAGCTGCCCCAGGGTGGCCCGAATTACAACACGTTTGGCGAGAACGTGCGCTACGAAATCCACGTGAAGAACGGCACCGCCGGCAACACCGGCGACGACATTACCTACCGTTTCACGTTCACGCGCACCAACCAGGACCCCTCCACGTTTTTCAACATCCGGCTGGGCCAGCAAAACCTGAAAACCACCTATACCTGCGAGAAAAGCGTGGGCGGTGGCGCCTTCACGGCCATCGTGACCGGGGGCATTGTGCCACCAAATAACATCGGCCCGCGCTCCATCACCAGCGCGGCGGGTCTGAACACGACATACAACGCCCTCGCCGCCAGCGCCATTCAAACGCTTGCCGATGGCACCAAAATATTCTGCGGGCCGACCGATGACCCGTTCTTCGTGGACCTGGGCGGCATTTTCGACTTGGGCGGCGTGCGCACCTCGGCCACGGCCCGCGACGGCGTGGCCCGCAAAAACACCCACGCCATTGCGCTGCAAATCCCGGTATCGGTGCTGAAAAAGGCTACCGCTCCGGCTCTGACATCGACTACTAGCATCCTGGACAGCGACTTCATCATTGGGGTGTGGGCTTCAGCCAGTCGGCAGGCCACCCGCGTGCTGTCGGCCACGGGCGGTGCTTCTACATACTCGGGCAACTACGTGCAGGTATCGCGCTTGGGCATGCCGCTCACCAACGAAGTTATTATTCCCATCGGCGGCAAAGACGCCTGGAACGCCGCCACGCCCTACGCCGAGGCCGCTTCCACTGATGACTACCTCTCCAACCCAGAGCTGGGCTTGTACGTGGCCGACAACACCCCGGCCCCGACTGCGGCTCCCAAGCCCCCTGGGCAGACCTATTACGGCGAGGCCGTGGAGGGCCTGGCTGCGCTGCGCGTGCAGTCGAAGTCGCTGGCGGGCCAAGCCCTGCTGGGCGGCGCCACTTTCTCCGGCTTTGACTTCCGCAACGGCGCCAACGGCGTGAGTGCGCTGGCTGGCACCGCCCTGCTGAATGGCACCGCGCTGGCTCCCATAGCCGGCGGTGGCTACGGCGAATACTTGCTCGTGACCGGCAAGCCCCGCTCTGTCGACATCAAGCCCATCTTCCACACCGGCGTGCCCAACGCCATTCCGTACCAACTGGCCACCGGCAAAGGCGGCAACCCGCTGGCGGCGGGCAAGCCGTTCATCAACAACTTCCTGCTGGTGGGTGCCCAGGCCGGCAACCCCGGCGGCGACATGTTGCGCCTAAACATGGCCGTGCCTCCCACGCCCCGCAACTCGGCTGACTTTAGCTCAGAGGGCCTGCTGGCCGCTGCGGCCCTGGGCCTCACGGACCCGCGCTTCAACGCCAACAACAGCCTGCAACTCATCCCCAACATGGACGGCTTCCCCAACGGGCGCCGCCTGGAGGACGACGTGACCCGCATTGAGCTGCAAGCGGTGGGCGGTGTGGTGCTGGCCGCCATCGGCCTGTGGTACGACGACTTTACGCCCACCATGGCTAGCCCCGTAACCCCGCAATTGCTCGGCGTGCTGGGCTTCAATGCCGGCATCACGGCCAACGACACGACCTTCCGCGCCGCCTTCCCCTACGCGCAGACGCCGTGGAGCGGCACCACCGCCCAGCGCACGGCCTTGGCGCAGCGCTCGGCCAACCTGGGCTTCTCGCCCAACCTGACCGTGGCCAACGCCTACCCCAACCCCTTTGTGGACCGCACCACGCTGCGCTTCGAGCTGCCCGCCCGCGGCAAGATGAGCATCGTCATCAGCGACGTGGCGGGCCGCCGCGTGGCTACGGTAGCCAAAGACAAAACCTTCGGCATCGGGGCCAACGAAGTATCATGGCAGCCGGGCCGTGAGGTGGCCCCCGGCCAGTACATTGCCACGCTCTACAACGGCAGCACGGTGGTGCAGTCGGTGCGCATCGAGCGTCAGTAGTCCCGCAAGGCAGTCCCTGCATAAATGAGCCGCCGTTGGTTTCCTTTGGAGTCCGGCGGCGGCTCTTTTTCGTAGCTTGCTTAGCTAGTTTCTTTTTCGTGATTTTTCGCCCTTTGCTGTGAAAAAATACTTATACCCTGGTCTGTTGCTGGTATTTGGCTTGTTGGCCGCCGGCATCTTTTTCTTTAAGAAACCCGCCCACCGCATGCCGGAGCTGAAGGCCCGCCGCGGCGACCTGGCCGCCGGCGGCGAGTGGCTGAATACCAAAGCGGCCATTGAGGGCCTGCTGGCTAAGTTGCGCAGCCAGCCCGACGACCAAAAAAGCCGCTTGCTGCTGGCCCAAGCCTACATGCAGGAGGCCCGCGTGACCGGCGACCACCCATACTACGACGGTGCGGCCATGGAACTGCTGGAAGAGGTGCTGCAAGCCGAACCCGAAAACTTTGAGGCGCTCTGCTGCAAAGCCTCGCTCTGCCTCACGCAGCACCATTTTGCCCAAGGGCTGGGCCTGGCCCAGCAAGCCCAGAAAATTAACCCCCACAGCGGCTTTGTGTACGGCCTGCTGACCGATGCCAACGTGGAAATGGGCCACTATGACGAAGCCGTGAAAATGGCCGACCGCATGAACCAGGTGCGGCCCGACCTGCCGGCCTACGCCCGCGTGAGCTACCTGCGCGAGATTTACGGCGACGTGCCCGGCGCCATTCAGGCCATGGACATGGCCACCAAAGCGGGCTTCATCGGCCTGGAACAAACGGAATGGACCCGCGTGGGCCTGGGCCATTTGTACGAAGTGAGCGGCGACACCGCCCGCGCCCGCGGGTATTACCTTATGGCCCTGGCGGCCCGCCCCGGCTATGCCTACGCCCTGGCCGGCCTGGGCCGCATGGCCGCCGCCAAGCGCGACTACCCGTTGGCCATTTCCTATTACCAAAAGGCCCGCGTGCTGGTGAAGGACTATGCCTTTTCGGATGAGCTGACGGACCTGTACCGCCTGAACGGCCAACACGACGAGGCCAAAAAGATGGCCGAGGAGTCCATTGCCATGCTCTCGGACGCCGCCAAGGAAGCCGACGAAAACGAAGCCATGGGCCACTACGCCGACCGCGAGCTGGCCTATGCCTACCTCAAGACCAACGAGCTGGACAAGGCCCTGGAGCACGCCAAAATTGAGTACGCCCGCCGCCCCGACAACATCGACGTGAACGAAACCATGGCCTGGGTGCTCTACAAGCGCGGCGACTACGCCGAGGCGCAGAAGTACATGCAGGTTGCCCGCCGCACCGGCTCCAAAAACCCGGTGCTGTTGGGCCGGGCTGGCCTTATCCTCACCAAGCTGGGCAAAACCGCCGAAGGCCAGGCCCTGCTGGAAAAATCCCTGCAAACCGCGCCCTACCTCGACACCGAAGTGGCCGCCGAAGGCAAGAAGCTGCTAGCCAGTCGTTAAGGTGAAGGCTGTTGGTCCATCTACAGGCATCGGCTGGCCGCGCCGCGCCACCTTGGCGCTGCCGCTGCTGCTGCTGGCCATGCCGGCCGCCGCGCACGTCCTCAACACGGACCTGAGCAAGCTCTCGCGCACCGAGATTTTCTGGACTTACCTGCAGCTGGGCTTCACGCACATCATCCCGTTGGGGTTCGACCATATCCTGTTCATCATCAGCCTCTACATCCTGGAGCCGCGCCTAAAGCCGGTGCTGCTGCAAGCTACGGCTTTCACCGTGGCGCACTCCATCACGCTGGGCATGGCCATGTACGGGCTCATTCAGCCGCCTTCGTCCATCATCGAGCCCATCATTGCGCTGTCCATCTTGTTTGTGGCGCTCGAAAACATTATCACCGACCGGCTCAACCCGTGGCGGGTGGCCATTGTATTTGGGTTTGGGCTGGTGCACGGCATGGGGTTCGCCAGTGTCCTCACCGGGCTGGGGCTGCCCCAAAAGGACTATGTTGGTTCGCTCATTTCCTTCAACGTGGGAGTGGAGTTGGGCCAGGTGTCGGTGATTTTGCTGTGCTGGGCGCTGGTGGGCCGCTGGGCCGCCAGCAAAAGCTGGTACAAGCAGCGCGTCGTGATTCCGGTTTCGGTGGTGATTGGCCTGGTGGCGGCTTACTGGACGGTGGAGCGGGTTTTCTTTAGCTGAAAATATAGTTGGTAGTAAATACATCCATTTGCGGTGGTTGCGCCGTAGTTGAGTAGCAACCTCCTCGCTAGTTCTGTTTGCCCGTGGTCTTTCGCCCGTACCTCACGCTGCTGTTGCTGCTCAACTACCTGCTGGTGGTGGGGGCTGGCCTCGTGGAGCGTCCGGCGCGAGTGGTCGACCGTCCCTTTGCCTACGTGCACAGCCACGACTGCCAGCTGCAGCACACCATGCGCCTGGGTTGCTTCGACGACTGCAACGGCGTGCAATACACCGTGCAGAAAACCGGCGAGCGCCCGCCCTTGCAGCAACTGCTCACCTCCCTCAAAGGCTTGGACATTCACTGCCTGACCGAGGCGCGGGTTGTGTTCACGAAGCCCGCTTTTCGCCGCTCCCAACCTCGGTTGAGGGCCTACGGCGTGGCCGTGCCTACTGGCCATCGCGGCCAAATTGAGTTACCGCCCCGTCGGGGATAAGTCGTGCGCGGGCCTTGCGGTGCCCGCCTGAGGTGCCCGATGCGTCGCATCGGGGCCCCAACGTCTTATTTTTTGTTGACGCCGCTTGCTGAGCCCACGGGGCCGGAGCGCGTCATTTTTCTCCGACTCATGAATACGTTTTCTTCTTTGCTGCCCGTGGCTGCTGCCGCGGGCCAGGCCACGGCTGTGCACTTGCCCTGGCTCACGGTAGGGCCTTTTCGGGCTACCAAAAACTTGGTTTCTGACCAACTGCCCAGTTCTAAACGCGACCTGCTGGCGCGGGAGCGGGCCGCCAACCGGGCCGCCCGGGCTCGGCTAGCGGCCCGAAGCCGCATGGCCATTCCCAACTCCACCAAACGCTTCTAGGCGAAGCTATGGCTCATTTCTATTCTTCCGATTGCGGCCTGGGCCGAGCTGTGCGGAACAGCTTATTTCTTATGTTGCTGACGGTGCTGCTGCTTGGCCGCTTCACGGCGCAGGCACAAAGCACCGCCACCTTGCGCGGCACCGTGGCCGACTCGCTCTCGGGCCAGCCCCTGGCGGGCGTGAGCGTGGGCTTGCAGGGCCAGTCCGGCGGCACGGCCACCGACGCGCTGGGCAACTTCCGGCTCGCGGGTGTGGTGCCCGGCACCTACACGCTGCGCGTGGGGGCCCTGGGCTACCGGGGCGCCAGCCAGGCCGTGACGGTGACTGCCGGCGAAAGCCGCACGGTGCCGTTTACCATTGCGGCCTCGGCCCTGAGCCTCTCGGAGGTGACCGTGAGCCAGCCGCGCGACCCCAACCAGAGCCTCGCGGCCATCAACCAAATCGACAAGGTGCTGCGGCCCGTGAACTCGGCCCAGGACCTGCTGCGCTTGGTGCCGGGCCTGTTCATTGCCCAGCACGCGGGCGGCGGCAAGGCCGAGCAGATATTTCTGCGCGGCTTCGACGTGGACCACGGCACCGACTTCGCGGTGAGCGTGGACGGCCTGCCGGTGAACATGGTGAGCCACGCCCACGGCCAGGGCTACGCCGACTTTCACTTCGTGATACCCGAAACGGTGGAACAGCTGAAGGTATACAAGGGCCCGTACACGGCCCGGTTCGGTGATTTTGCCACGGCCGGCGCGGGCGAATTCAGCACCAAAACCCGCCTCGACGCCAGCCAGGTGAAGCTGGAGGTGGGCCGTTTTGACACCCGTCGGGCCTTGGTGATGCTGGACCTGCTGGGCAATAACAAGCGCCATCTGCTCTCGAAAAAGCCCGAAAGCGCATACATCGCCGCCGAATACAACTTCACCAATGCCTACTTCGACCAACCGCAGGATTTCCGGCGCTTCAACGGCATTGCCAAGTACACCGGTCAGCTCTCCGACCGCACGGCCCTTACAGTGCTGGGCTCGCATTTTACCTCCAGCTGGGACGCCAGCGGCCAGATACCCGAAAGCGCGGTGCGCGAGGGCATCATCACGCGCTTTGGCAGCATCGACCCCAGCGAAGGCGGCAACACCGACCGCACCAACGCCTCGGTGGTGCTCACCACCGGCCTGCCCGGCGACGCTCTTATCCGGCAGCAGGTGTACTATTCGCGCTATAATTTCAACTTGTTTTCCAACTTCACCTTCTTCCTGAATGACGAGGAAAACGGCGACGAAATCAACCAGACCGACGACCGCAACCTGTACGGCTACACCGGCACCTACGACCGCGACGACCAGCTGGGCAGCCGCAGCCTGCACACCACCTTCGGCCTGGGCACCCGCATCGACGATACTGACCTGACCCTGCGCCGCGCCGTGCGCCGCACCATCACCGACACCATCACGGCCGGCCACGTCTACGAGCAGAACCTCAACGCCTACCTCGACGAAACCCTTACGCTCACCGACCGCCTCACCCTGAATGCCGCCCTGCGCGCCGATGTGTTCGTGTTCGATTTTAAGGGCGACTATACTGACGAGGATGGTGTGCGGCAGCCCATTGACGCCCGCAAAACCCGGGCCCGCGTGTCGCCCAAACTGAACCTGTACTACCAGCTCACACCCACCGTGCAGCTGTTTGCCCGCTCGGGCCTCGGCTTTCACTCCAACGATGCCCGCGGCGTGGTGCGCGGCACCGTGAACGACAACGCCCTGCCCCGTGCCCTGGGCTACGAGGCGGGCAGCACCTTTAAGCCGCTGCCGGGGATGGTGGTGAACGCCGCCCTCTGGGCCCTGCACTTGGAAGACGAGTTGGTGTACGTGGGCGACGAAGCCATTGTGGAAAGCGCCGGCCGCACCCGCCGCTACGGCGCCGACGTTTCGCTGCGCTACCAGCTCACCCGCTCCCTGTTTGCCGACGTGGACCTGAACTACAACCACGGCCGCCTGGTGGGCGTGGCCGAGGGCGAAAACTTCATCCCGCTGGCCCCGCGCTTTACCAGCGTGGGCGGCCTCACGCTCAAAAACCCGCAGGGTTTCAGCGCCAGCCTGCGTTACCGGCACCTCGACAGCCGCCCGGCCAACGAGGACAATTCCATCCGGGCCCGCGGCTATTTCCTGCTCGACGGCGTGCTGAGCTACACCCGGGCGCGCTTTCAAATCGGGGCCACGGCCGAAAACCTGCTGAACGTGGACTGGAACGAAGCCCAGTTTGCCAACCCCAGCCGCCTGCGCAACCAAACCACCCCGGCCGTGGAGCAGCTGCATTTTACGCCCGGCACGCCGTTCTTCGTGAAGGTCAACGCCAGCATCTTTTTCTGATATAAGGCCCCGAGTTGCCTCATGCAATTAAGTTGCAAAATACCGCACTTGATGGCGCATAAGCCGATTTGGGCCGTACTTTCAGGGCATGTTTGCGTTGGATAAAAGAAAGTGGGTTTGCCCGAAGCTGCTTGTGCTGGGCGCTGCCGCCGTTGCGCTAGCGGCCGCCGGCTGCCAGGTGAGGGCCGATGAGTCCTCCAACAGCATCCCCACCATTTCGCCGGTCACGCCTTCGCGCGGCGTCGCTTCCGATTCCGTGGCTGCTGCCTTGCCCGATTCATTGGCCCTGACGCCGGTGCTGGCTTTAGCCGACGTGCCCGATACCCTGCGCCAAGCCATTCGGCGGCTGCATGTGTCCCTGGGGCCCGCTGCGACTGCGCTGCGGCCCGAAGTGCTGGAACAAGCCTGCGTGGGCTACCTCACGCTGCACCCCACGGGCCGCATTGAGCGGGCTGGCCTGCTGGCCGTGGCCGACATGGACCTGCCCAACACCACCGAGCGCCTGTGGGTGCTCGACCTGCGCACCGCCCGCGTGCTGCACCGCAGCCTGGTGGCCCACGGCGAAGGCTCGGGCAAGCTGCGGGCCACGCGGTTTTCCAACTTGGAAAAATCGGCTTGCACCTCGCTGGGCTTCTACCGCACGGCCGGCACTTACGACGGCATTCACGGCTATTCGCGGCGCATCGAGGGCCTCGACAAAGGGCAGAACACCAATGCCTTCGACCGCTACGTAGTGCTGCACGCCGCCGACTACGCCAGCCCTGCGTACATCCGGCAGCACGGGCGGTTGGGCTACAGCCGCGGCTGCCCCGCGCTGCCGCCGGAGCAGTACAAAGCCATCATTGCGAGTGTTCGGGTGGGCAGCATGCTGCTCATCAGCGGGCCTGGCTTGGCGTCGCGCTGGCTCGATGGGCCGGCCGCCGGCCGCCGGTTTTTGAAGCACGGCTGGGAGTAGGGGAGGCCATTTTCGGAATCATTTTGCCGTTGGAAGGGTTTATATTTCAGCCCCTGAGGTTTACATTCACGTATAAGGTCTTGAGCCAGTTGCCTTTTCACCCGGCACTTGGTTTTCACAGCCTGTAGCTAATCCTTAGAAATCATGCACCAGACCAGCATCGTTCAGCGGAAAAGAAAGGCCTTACGCCGCCAGCGCATTGCGCGGCGGGTGTTGCCTTTTCTGGCGTCGTTGTTTTTGGCCACGCCCTTGGCCGGCCCCGTGACGAAGTCGATGGCGGGCGGCGCCGGCAACGAAGTGCGCATGCCCCAAGTGGATTTCTCGCCCCAGGCCCGGTTCGACCAGCAGCTGCGTTCTACCTACGCCGCCCTGGGCGCCGAACAGGAAGGCCTGCGCTACGAGACGTTCGCGAAAGCCATGACTGGCTATCTCAACCTGCGTCAGGCCGGCAAGCTGGCCGACGACAAGCAGCTGCTCACGGTGGTGGACTTTGACCTGCCCAGCACCGAAAAGCGCCTGTGGGTGCTCGACTTGGCCAAGAAGGACATCCTATACCATACCCTGGTGGCCCACGGCCACAACTCCGGTGAGAACGAAGCCACCAACTTCTCCAACACCGACCAGAGCAACATGAGCAGCCTCGGCTTCTACGCCACGGGCAGCGAGTATCAGGGCAAACACGGCCGCTCGCTCAAGCTGCAGGGCCTCGACGAAGGCTTCAATACCAACGCCGAGTCGCGCTCCGTGGTGATGCACGGCGCCGACTACGTCAGCGAAGACTTCATCAAGCAGAACGGCCGCCTGGGCCGCAGCCTCGGCTGCCCCGCGCTGCCCATGGACCTGAAAGATGAAATTATTGGGACGGTGAACGGCGGCACTTGTTTGTTCATCAACAAGTCCAGTGCAGAGTATTCGTCGCCGTATTTGAATCAGGACACGGCCATTGCGGCCTGGGCACCGGCCTTGGCTGAGCAGGTTTCGTAATTAAGCAAGCTTCCGTTATTAGTCTCGCGGCGCTTCAGCAGGTTGATTCCTGGGGAGCGCCGCGAGCTTTTTTATGGCCTTCGGGAGCTAAGCGCCTGCTTTGATGCAAAGGGTACGTATGATGCTTGGTTTCTCTATATTCCAGCGTTGAAACGTCTTTCCATCCTGCTCTTCTTGTATGGCCCTTTCTACACAGTGTATCGTCCGGTGGCTCAGGGTGGCGCTGGCCTTTTTGAGTTTTTCGGCGGCATCTGGCCAAAGCTTGTCGACGCCGCCGAAGCGGGAGCTGCGTGCGGCGTGGGTGGCCCACGTCTTCAACCTGGACTGGCCCAGCAACCGCACCCGCACGCCGGCCCAGCAGCGCCAGGAATTCGTTAGCATTCTGGACCGGCACCGCCAAAACGGCCTCAACGCCGTGGTTGTCCAGATTCGGGCCGCCGCTGATGCCTTGTATCCCAGCACGCTGGAGCCCTGGAGCGAGTGGCTGACCGGCACCCAAGGCTTGGCCCCCAACCCGCCCTACGACCCGCTGGCTTTTATGGTGCGCGAGACCCACCGCCGCGAAATGGAGTTTCACGCCTGGCTGAACCCCTACCGCGCCCTTACCAGTCCCACGGCCAGCGTGGCCCCCAGCCACGTCACCGTGCAGCACCCCAACTGGGTGGTGCCTTATGGCAACCTGCGCGTGCTCGACCCCGGCCTGCCCGCCGTGCGCCAGTACCTGGTGGGCGTGGTGATGGACGTGGTGCGGCGTTACGACGTGGACGCCATTCATTTCGACGACTACTTTTACCCGGCCCCGCAAACCGGCCTCACCTTCAACGACGCCGCTTCCTTTGCCGCCGACCCGCGCGGCTTCACGGTGCTGGCCAACTGGCGGCGCAACAACGTGGACCTGTTCGTGAAGCTGGTGTCCGACAGCATCCGGGCGGCCAAGCCGTGGGTGAAGTTCGGCATTTCGCCGCCCGGCGTGTGGCGCAACGGCACCAGCGTGGGCGGCACCGCCACCACGGCCTTCCAGAGCTACACCGACATTTTTGCGGATTCCCGGAAGTGGCTGCGCCGCGGTTGGGTTGATTACCTCGCCCCGCAGGTGTATTTCGCCATCGGCCAGACGGCCGCTAACTACTCTCTCATCGTGCCCTGGTGGAGCCAGCAGGTAAACCCCGACACCGTGCGCCACGTGTACGTGGGCCAGGGGCCGTACCGGGTCAGCGCCACGGCCACGGAGCCGGGCTTCCGCCTGCCCACCCAACTGCCGAGCCAAATACGCCTGCTGCGCCAGCAACCCAACGTGCAGGGCAGCATCTTCTACAGCACCACCTCGCTGCTGGCCAACCCGTTGGGTTTGGTGGATTCCCTGCGCACCAACTTTTACCGCTTCCCGGCCCTGGTGCCCACCATGCCTTGGAAAGACGCCATGCCGCCGCTGGCCCCGCGCCAGCTCAGCCAGGCCAACGACGTCGGCTTGGCCGAAAGCCGCTTGAGCTGGCAGGCGCCGCTGCCCGCGGCCGACGGCGAAACGGCGCGCTGGTACGCCGTGTACCGCTTCCCGGGCCGCAGCACGCCCGTCACTCCCGCCGATTTAGCCAATCCGGCCAATCTGCTGGGCATCACCGATACCACCGCCTACCGCATTGCCGGCCCGCCCGACCCCGCCCGCTGCGTTTACGCCGTAACGGCCCTTGACCGGCTGCACAACGAAAGTGCCCCCGCCAACGTGGCCACGCTGCTGAGCGCGGCGAAGGGGGCCGTTGCGCAGGCCTTCTTTGAACCCGCTGCGCCCAACCCCTTCACGACGGAAACCCGCCTGACTTTCGTCCTGCCCGCGCCCGGCCCGGCCACGGTGCGCGTGGTCGACTTGGCCGGCCGGGAAGTAGCCGTGCTGGCGTCGGGCGTTCGGCCGGCTGGTCGCCACGAGGTGACGTTGCGCGCCGGCGCCTGGCCCGCTGGGCTCTACGTAGTGGTACTGCAAACCGCCAGCGGCGTAGCCCGGCAGAAGGTGCTGCTGCTACGCTAGGACTTAAGCCTCTGAAGGACCTACAGCTTTACCCCAAACTTAGCCCCCACGCCTTCCAGGTCCTTTACCACTGCATCCAGCAATGGAATGCCATCCAGCAGCCGGTGGGAAGCCATTTCCCGCTCCGGGTCGCCGGGGATGAGGACTTGTTTGCCTTCTACGGCCTGCGCGTTGCGGAAAGTCGAAATCCAGTTGTCCATGTGCGCTTTGAACTCCTCGGCCGGCCGAAACGCGTCCACGCGCATGGCGCCGAAGAAGTGGCCCAGGCCCTGGCCCACGGGGTTGGTCGAGGGCTGCAGGAACGCCACGAAGGGTGGCACCCACGGCCCATAGTTCGCACCGGAAAGCACGGCCGAGAAAATATCAACAATGCTGCCCAGGGCGTAGCCTTTGTGTGAGCCCGTGGCGCCGCCTAGGGGCAGCAGTGCGCCGCCGTTCTTCACGGCGTTGGCGTCGGTGCTGGGCTGCCCGTCGGCGGTCTGGGCCCAGCCTTCGGGGAGGGGCAGGTTTTTGCGTTGGGCGATTTCGAGCTTGCCGTTGGCCGCGGTGGTCGTGGCCATGTCGGCCACAAAGTCGGGCTGCTCGCCGGCGGGCACCGCCACGGCGATGGGGTTGGTGCCCAGCAGGCGGTCGAGCGAGTAGGTAGGGGCGACGAGGGGCGAGGCATTGGTCATGGCCACGCCAATCATGTCGTGGGCCAGGGCCAGCATGGCGTGGTAGCCGGCAATGCCGAAGTGGTTGGAGTTCTTCACCGAAACCCAACCGGTGCCCACTTGCTGGGCTTTCTCGATGGCCACGCGCATGGCTATGGGGCCCACCACCAGGCCCAGGCCGCCGTCGCCGTCCACCACGGCGGTGCTGGGCGTTTCGTAGGTCACGCCCACCCGCGGGCTGGCGTTGATGCGGCCCGCTTCCCAGAGGCGCACGTAGCCCACCAAGCGGGCCACGCCGTGGGAGTCGATGCCGCGCAAATCCGCCGAAAGCAGCGTTTCAGTCGCTAGAGTTGCATCGGCTTCGGGGCAGCCAATGGACAGGAAAACACTTTCGGTGAACTTGAAGAGCTGAGAATAGGGGAAGGTCATGGCTGGGGAAGGCAATTGGCCGATGAGGCCAGAAAGTCCAAACTTACGGCCGGCGGCAAAACCTCGCCTTCGGCCCTACCGGGTACGACCCCGGTTCGCTTGATGCGCGAAGCCCGCGGAGAGGGGAGCCACGATGGCGCGGCCGTAGCGCGGACTTTTAGTCCGCGCGTGAACTGTGTAGAGGGGAGCCACTCGCGGACTAAAAGTCCGCGCTACAACTCGTCCGGCTTCCCTCTCCGCGGGAGAGGGGGCGGGGGTGAGGTTACTACTGTTGCTGCTGTTGCTGGGCCCAGGTGATGTATTTGCGGTAGGAGTTGACGGGCACCACGGGTTCTGTGGTTTCGCGCACGTAGATGGGGGCTTCGGTGGCGGGGTCGCGTTGCAGGGGTTTGCCGTTCTCGATGTGCACCGACACGGTGAGCGTGTGCGCGCCGGTGCCCTTGTACGTGCCCTTGATGGGGGTGCAGTCCGAGAAGTGCCGGCCAATGGCCATGCGCACGTGGCCGTCGTTCACAATGCAGTTGTTGGTGGGGTCGAGGCCCAGCCAGCCGTAGAAAGGAATGTAGGCTTCGACCCAGGCGTGGGTGGCCCCGGCCCCGCGCACGCCTTCTTCCTTGGGGCACACGTAGCCGCTCACGTAGCGGGCCGGAATGCCCACCAAGCGCAGCATGAAGAGCAGCAGATGGGCAAAGTCCTGGCACACGCCGGCTTTTAGGCGCCATATTTCTTCGGTGGGCGTTTCCACGCTGGTCACGCCTTGCTCGTAGGCCAGGTTGGCATTCACGTATTCGGAGAGCACCAGGGCGTTTTTCAGCGGCTTTTCGTTGCCACTGATAATGCCTTGCAGCGCGGTCCGGATTTCCTCGTGCAGCGGCGAGGTGTGCGGGTCCAGAAAGTCCATGAAGGCGCCGTCGCGGCTGAGGCTGGCCAGTTGCTGCCATTGTTGCTCGGCCGTTTCCTCGTCCATCGGAAATTGAATGGGGGTCGTCACCACTTCCACGTTCGACTCGATGAGCAGCTCGGTGTGGGGCTTGATGACCGTGAACACGCCCACCTGATTGCCGAAATAATCGGTGAAAAAGGCTATTTCGGGGTTCAGAGAAACAGTCACGACCTGGCTCTTCACTTCCAGCCGCTCGTCCTCCAGCGGATAAATCATCAGCTGATTGGCGCAGTCAATCACCGGGGCGGCGTAGGCGTAGCGCGTAAGGTGCTTGATTTTATAGGAAGGCATGTCGGGAAGAGTGAGTGTAATCAGGCCGTCATGCTGAGCGTAGCCGAAGCATCTCTACCGCACAAGTAAATTATTTACCGCTACGGGAGAGATGCTTCGGCTACGCTCAGCATGACGTTCAAGCAGCATGACGATTAATCTTAGCTATTGCCAAAATAGTGGGTGTTGAGGGCGGTGGCTACGTCAATCAGTTCTGACCGCGTCTGGCGCAGAAACTGGGTGAGGGCGGGGGCGTTGTTGGCCGGCAGGCTGCAGTAGGCCACGGTGTTCCGGGCTTTGCCGATGAGGAAGTGTAGGTGGTCGTAGCTCTCGGGCAGGCTGTTGTCGCGCAGGCGCTCGCAGTAGCGCTGCAACTGGGCCAGGCTGTAAGCCAGCGAGTGCGGAAAATCCTCGTCGTACACCAGCATTTCCAGCACGTTTTCGGGCGCTATCACGCCCTTGTAGGTCTTGGTGTACTGCTCGAACCCAAACAGTGAGTAAAGCAGGTAGCGCAAGCTGGAGGTGGCCTGATGGGGCTCGGTTTCGGCCGAAAAAGCGTCCTGCTTCAGGCGCATGATGTCGGCCGTTTGCAGGGCCCGCTCCAGGAATTTGCCCAGGCTCAGGAACACGTAGCCCTCGTCGCGCGGCATGGTGTGCTGCACCGTACCGGCAAATAGCAGACCCTGTTTCAGCAGGAAATCGATGCCCGAAACGGGGTCTTCGTGCTGCACCTGGCGGGCCACTTCGTCCTGCCGAATGGCGTGGTAGTAGTCGTTCAGGGTCAGCCAGACTTCTTTGGTGATGTGGTCTTGCACGGCGCGGGCGTTTTCGCGGCCCTGCATGATGTTGTTGTAGGCCGAAACGCCATTCTCCTTGTCAAAAATCAAATGGCCCAGCACCCGCGACGTGTCGTGGGCCACGGCGTCGACTTCTTCCTCGCTCAGGTCGCCGTAGGTGTAGAGCAAGGGTTTCCAGCCGCCAAACGGCTGCTCGTCCTGCGAGGCGATGTAGTTGATGCGCAGCACTTGCAGCATCGACTGGGTGCGTTCGAGGTAGCGGGCCAGCCAATAAATAGTATCTGCGACGCGGCTCAACATAGGGTGTGAGGGTAGGAGGGTATGGGGGTAGGAGGATAGTGGGGTGGGAGGATAGGGAGGGAGGAGGGGGGGGGAATTTTCGGTGCATTTGCTGAGGGATGGGCGAGCAGAACAAAATTTTACCTCACACCCTCACACCCTCTTACCCGCCAAACTCCGGCCCCAGCACCCAAGTGTCTTTGCTGCCGCCGCCTTGCGAGGAATTGACCACCAGCGAGCCCTCGCGCAGCGCCACCCGCGTGAGGCCGCCGGGCACAATGTCGATGCCCGAGGGACCATACAGCGCGAAGGGCCGCAGGTCGACGCGACGCGGCTGCAGGACGCCGTCGATGTAGCAGGGCGTGGATGAAAGGTTGATGATGGGCTGCGCAATGAAGCTGCGCGGGTCCTGCGTAATGGCAGCTCGAAATTCGGCCATTTGCTCGTCGGTGGCGCAGTTGCCAATGAGCATGCCGTAGCCGCCCGACTCATTGGTGCGCTTGATGACCATGCGGGCCATGTTGTCGAACACGTGCTGGCGCTGGTCGGGGTCGTCGAGGCGTAGAGTAGGCACGTTTTTCAGGATGGGTTCTTCGTTGAGGTAGTAGCGAATCATGTCGGGCACGTAGCAGTACACGGCTTTGTCATCGGCCACGCCATTGCCCATGGCATTCACAATGGCCACGTTGCCCTTGCGGTAGGCCCAGTACAGGCCCGAAACGCCCAGCGCGCTGTCGGGCCGGAACACCAGCGGGTCGATGTATTCGTCGTCCACGCGCCGGTAAATCACGTCCACGCGGCTCAGGCCCTTGGTGGTTTTCATGTACACAAAGTGGTTGTGCACAATGAGGTCGCGGCTTTCCACCAGCCGAATGCCCATGAGGCGGGCCAGGGCGCTGTGCTCAAAGTAGGCCGAGTTGTAGATGCCCGGCGAAAGCAGCACCACGGTGGCCTCGCTGGCCTGGCGGCTGCCCAGCGCCAGCAGGTTGCGGAACAGCAGGTCGGGATAGTCCTTCACCGGGCGCACGTGGCTTTTGGGCAGCACGTCGGGGAAAATGCGGTAGGTGATGCTCCGATTTTCCAGCATGTACGACACCCCAGACGGCGTGCGCAGGTTGTCTTCGAGCACGTACAACTCGCCGTCGTGGTCCCGAATGAGGTCGACGCCCGCAATGTGCGTGTAGATGTCGTGCGGCACGTCCACGTTCACCATTTCGCGCAAAAACTGCGGGCAGGAGTAAATCAGCGTGGCCGGAATAATGCCGTCCTTGATGATGAACTGCTGGTGGTAAATGTCCTTCAGGAAGATGTTGAGCGCCTTGAGCCGCTGCTTGATGCCGGCCTCGATGCGCAGCCATTCCTGGTGGTTGATGATGCGCGGAATGATGTCGAACGGGAAAATCTTCTCGATGCCCTCGCCGCTGTTGTACACCGTAAACGTCACGCCCTGGCTCAGAAACAGCTTCTTGGCCAACTCTGCCTTGCGGGTCATCTCCTCGCCCGGCAGCGTTTGAATGGCCGCCACAAAGTGGCGGTATTCGGGCCGGATGCCCTCGGCCCGGAACATTTCGTCCCACACGTTGGCCTGCTCTTGATAAGAGTGGAGGAGCGGATTTGCCGACATGCCTTTAAAAAAACAGGGTGATAGCAGGAATTGCGATGTAATAAACTACAGGGCCCTTAAAAAAACAGCGTAGTGTTGCGGATAAATAGTTGATTCAAGAGCTAAGGGTGTTAAATACATTAGGTAGGTTAAGTTTTACACCGCGTCCGCTGTGGGAAAAACTCTTGCCGTATCAAACAATACCTCCGTAACCCCAAGCATCTCTGCCTTCCCCGTTCTTTGAAGCTTTGCACTTGCACGCACTGCGGTCAGATTCTATATTTCGAAAACAACGGCTGCGAGAAGTGCGAACCCGCTCGGCTTCGAGACCACGCGGCTGGAACTGCTGCCGCTGGTAGCTGGCCACGAAGGCGCTTTACGACGCCCCGGTAGAGGCTGCGAGCAGCTACCGCCGCTGCCAGAACCACGCCGCGATGCCTGCTGCAACTGGCTGGTGCCCGCCACTGGCCCCACGCCGTTCTGCACCGCGTGTGCCCTCAATCGCACCATTCCCGACCTGAGCAACCCCGCCCACCGGCAGCAGTGGCAGCGCCTGGAAGTGGCCAAGCACCGGCTGGTGTACACGCTGCTGTGCCTGGGCCTGCCGTGCTCAGCAAAACCCCAGGACCCGGAAAAAGGCCTGGCCTTCGGCTTTAAAGCCGATACCGGCCCGGAGGGAAGCGACAACGTGCTTACCGGCCACGACAACGGCCTCATCACCATCGCCGAAGCCGACGACATCGAGCGCGAAATGGGCCGAAACCAGGGCCCACTACCTGCACATTCTCGACACGCTCCAAACGGCCCACGCCTTCGACCTGCACGTGAACCCCAGCGGCGTCGGCGCCCAGCAAAACTTGCTCGACGCCATCACCGAAGAGCCCTACTCCGTCGCGGATTTCAGCCGCCTCATGGACCAGTGGCTGCCCCTCACGTTCGCCATGAACAGCCTGAACCGCAGCATGGGCCAGCCCGACTCGTACCCCTTCATCATCCGGCCCGAGGTGGTGAGCAAGCTGGCTTTCATCCACCGGGTGTGCCGGGGCGCGGCCTCGCTACTGCGCTAGCATCTCTGCCAGTAGCCCCTCCTTTAAAGCATAGGCCGAAGTACGAATGCGCTTGATTTCGGTGATGCCGAGCACATAATCAATCAGCACGGCGGCTACCACCAGCATGTCGGCTCGCATGGGCAAAATGCCGGGCAGGGCCACCCGCTGCTCGTGGTTGCTGCTGAGCAAGCGCCGGTAGCTGTCCTGGAAACTGGCCAATTGCAACTCAGTGAAAGGCGGCAGCTGCGCTTCGGTGCGCAGCTCGCCGAGCTGCATGTCGGCCAGGCTGTCGAAGCTGCCGGAGGCGCCCACCAAGCCCACGGGTTGGTAGCGGTGCACGGCCTCGATGAGGGGCGTCAGCACCGAGGCCAAGTACTCCTGCTCGGCCACCACGGCGGCGGCAGGGAATATGCCGCTGGGGTCCGGGAAAAACTTGTCGAGCAGGCGCTGGGCCCCGATTTCGAAGCTCTGCTTCCAGAAAATGGTGGCTTGGTTGGCGATGATGAACTCCACCGAGCCGCCGCCGATGTCCGTAATCAGCTGCGGCTCGGTGCCCAAATCCACGGCTTGGCGCACGCCTTCGCAGATGAGCTCGGCCTCCCGGTCGCCGGGAATGACGTTGACCTGGATGCCGGTTTGCTCGAAGATGTCGCGCACCAGGTCGGGGCCGTTTGTAGTCACGCGCATGGCACTGGTAGCCGTGGCGCGCACCTCTTCCACTTCGTGCAGTTCCATTTCTTCCTTGAAGCCCGCCAGCGTGTGCAGAGCGCGCGCATACGGCTCGGGCGCGATGACGCCCCGGCTGATGCCGCCCTCGCCCAGGCGCACGCCGGCTTTGGTGCGCAGCAGCACCAGCGGCTTGTCGCCGGGCGTGGTAGGCATTTCCACAATGAGCAAATGGAAGGTGTTGGTACCCATGTCGATAAGGGCGACGCGGCGGCGGTGGCTAGTGGTTTGGTGCATTGGGGAGGTGGCGTGGCGGAGGCAGCGAAGCGCAAGGTAGGGCGTGCCGAAGGACCTCGAACACCGGCCGCATCCTACGTAACTTTCTGCGTAAACTAAGAGCGATGGCTGATAAAAATTTGATTTCCACCAAGAAGTGTCCTGCTTGCCAGCAGTGGTCGCGCTGGCAGCAGCAAGCCGCCGACCGTTGCGAGCACTGCGGGGAGCTGCTGGACCCGCGCGCTCATGGGGAAGCCCAGCAGCAGGCGGCAACCGAGCACTTGCGTGGGGGTATTCAACTGGTGGAAATCAACCCCGAAGATGGCGCCGTAACACGTTTTTTCAAGACCCTTGTGCGGGGCGGGCAACTGGTGTTCATCGCCATTCTGGGGTTCATCGTTTGGCTGGTTACCGTTGTTGCCGGCTGATATGCGGGCCCTCTCCGTGCTTCGCCACCCGTTGTTCCTGGGCAGCGCGCTGCTTTACGGCAGCTACCAGTTGAACAAGCGCTGGCTGCATTGGCCCTTGCCGCCCTGGCTCACCTCTTACCTGAGCGACGTGCTGTTCCTGCCCCTGGCGCTGAGCTTCGCCCTGGCCGTGCACCAAGTACTGTACGGCCGGCACGCCACGCTGCCCGGCACCTGGGTGCTGGCGGCCTGGGCCGGCGTGGCGCTGTGGTTCGAAGCCCTGCTGCCCCGCTGGTCTGCCACCGCCAGCGCCGACCCAGCGGATGTGCTGGCCTACGCGGCGGGGGCGCTCATTTTCCAGCGGTGGCTAAACAAGCCGGGCTGATGCTCGAGTTGGGCGCTAGGTAGCAAACCGGCAGAACGTGCCCAGCGGAAGCTTGCGCTGGCCGGCGTCGTGCAGGTAAATTTCGCCTAGCTCGCGCACGGCCTTCGGGCCGGGGAAAATGGCCGTCGTCAGGTTGTCCAGAATCAGGGCCGAGAAGCCGAGCGAATACAGGTTCACCACGAAGAAATGGTCCTCGGGGTCGAGCAGCTGCTGGCTGAGCTTGAGCATCTCGTTGAGCTCGTCTTCCAGCTGCCATTTCTCCCCGTTGGGGCCACGGCCGTAGGCGGGCGGGTCGAGGATGAGGCCCTGGTACTTGCTGCCGCGCTTCACTTCGCGCCGCACGTACTTCATGGCGTCTTCCACCAGCCAGCGCACGCCGTCGAGCTGGCTGGCGTCCATGTTGTCGCGGGCCCAGAAGTTGACCTGTTTCACCGAGTCGAGGTGCGTGACGTCGGCCCCGGCGGCGCGGGCGGCCAGCGTGGCGGCGCCGGTGTAGGCAAACAGGTTGAGCACCCGCGGCAGCTTGACGCGGCGCTGGCGCGTCTGGTTGTAGATGAACTGCCAGTTGGGGTCCTGCTCCGGAAAGAGCCCCACGTGCTTGAACGACGACAAACCGAGCCGAAATTTTAGCTTCAGGCCATCGGGCCGCTCGTAGGCAATAATCCACTGCTCGGGCATGGCGGGCTTGAGGCGCCACTGGCCTTTTTCGGTGCTGCCAGCGGCGCGGGCAAAAGCCGCGTCGGCCTTTTCCCATTCCTTCAGGGGCAGGTGCGGGTCCCAGATGGCCTGCGGCTCGGGGCGGGCCAGCACGTACTTGCCGAAACGCTCCAGCTTCTGAAAATTGCCGGAATCAATCAGCTCGTAATCGGGCCAGGGGCTGGTGGTGAGGAAATCATACATAGGAGCCGCAAAGGTAGGGGCCGTGTCTGGCCGGGCGAGCGGTGTTATAGCGCTTCAGCTACTATTTGCTGCACCGCGGCGGCCACCCCCCGCAACGGCAGCTTCTCCTGTTCCAAGCGGGCATTGGTTTCTAGCAGCCTTTGGTATAGGTGTTGTTCGGCGGTGGTCAGGTTGGTTAGGATTTGGTAAGTGAAATTGCCGCCGATTGTGCCGCCGTGATACTGCCTGAATGTGGCTTCGTCCATTAGCAGCGACTGAGCGGCAGGGTAATGCGACCGTAGCTGCGCCAGAATCTGGAAGCCGTGTACGTCGATGTCGCCCCAATAAAAAAGCTGCTTGTCACTGAGCCAGTCGGCGCCCGCCAGCAAATTCACGGCAAAGCCGCCACCCCAAATGGCCAGCGCGTCCGGGGCCGCCGGAAAGGCCAGGAAAGACGTCAGGTTTTCAATGATAAACACCCGGCGCACGGACAAGTCAAGCTGCCGAAATTCGCTGGCCCACAAGCTGCATTGCGACACGGCCGGATGCAGCCGCTGCCCCACGTCCAGAAAGCGGAGCTTGATGCCGGGCTCCTCCAACAGCAAGTGAAAGCGGCGGAAGAAGTCGGCTTCCTCCGCCCGTACAGCGTCCGGCAATAGCCAGTTCAGCAGCGGACGCAAGGCGGTTTGGTGTTGCTCTACGAACTTGGTGGGCAGCGCCAGCGGGAGGCTGCGCACATACTCGTTGGGCTGCGGGTTGGCTTGAAAATAAGCGCAAACCGTGAGCAAGCCGGGCCAGTCGGCGCCATTGTCCAGCAGCAGGCGCGGCGACTGTTGCAGCAGCGGCAGCAGCGCAGGCACCAAGTCCGCCGTAAGTTGGGCATTGGCCTCAAACAGTTCAAAATCTGCCTGCTTATCGATAAAGCCCAGAAAATCAGCCAACGTCTCAAACGCAATGTGGCTGACTTCGCTCTGCCCAGTCTTGCGGTTGGGCTTAGTGCTGAGTGTATAGCCGTGACCTGTGCGATTTTTAGAATGCGCCAGCAGCTCGGCTTGCTGCTCGTAAATGTGGGCCGCGCCCAGCGTGCGGTCCAGCGCCTTACTGGCCCGGATGGGCAATGGGAACGGGTTTTCGCCCGTTAGATGCGCCTGTAGCACAGCTGCGAACTGCCGCAGAGCTTTAGCACGGAGCTCGGACAAGCTAATCATGACGGATTTCGGCGGCGAGTAGGGCTTCTTTTTCGGCCTGGTACACCCGAATGGGGATGTCGCGCACCACCGAGCGGCGCTTGTCCTGTTTGGCTTTGGTCACCCAATGAATCACGTGCACGTCTTTTTCTAGCAGGTGCAGTGAGGTCAGGGGCGTCACCACCATCAGCTGCAAGCCCAGGCTGGCGCAGAGCTTGAGCAGGTAGGCCGATTTGTCCTCGTCGAGCTTGCTGAACGCCTCGTCAATCACAATGAACCGGAACGAGCGGTGCCCGCCCGATTCGCGGTTGATGCCAAACTGGTAGGCAATGGCCGCACCCAGCACCGTGTAGGCCAGCTGCGCGCCTTCGCCGCCCGAGAGGCTGCCGGAGCTTTCGTACACCTGCTTCGAAGTGTCGTCGGCCCGGTACTTTTCGCGGGCCTTGAAGCGCGACCAGTTGCGCACGTCGGTGACGTGCAGCCGCCATTTTTCCTGGTCGCGCAACTCCAGAATAAATGGCTGAATGACGTCGGCAAAGTGCGCCAGCTCTATTTCGCGCTGGTTGCCGGCCAGGCCGTGCACGGTATAGTCCGGCAGCCAGTTGCGGAGCTGCTCGAAGCGGAACTTGTGAATCAGCGGCTCGGTCGAATCGGTATGCTCCAGTTGAATGTAGGTGTCGGGATTTAGGTTGAACGGAATGCCGCGCAACGACTCGTTTATCTGCGCAATGGTGTCGCAAATCAGGTCGTGTTGCTCCTCCAGGGACGTCACGAAGTCGCTGAGGGCCTTGGTCACGCCGCGCTTGAACTCGTCGTGGAAGCGGGTTTCCAGCTCGGCCAGGTTGTCGTTTTTGATGTGCTGGTAGCGGTCCACGTATTCCGGCAGCCGCTCGATGTCGGGGCGCAACTCGCGGGTGTCGCTTTCCCAATCGGTAAACTTGGCGGTGACTGCCGCGCCGGGATGCAGGAAGCGGTACATCGCCTCGCTAATCTGTCTGACCAGGGCCTGCACCTGCTCGTGCTGCTTGCTTATCCGGGTACGCAATACTTGGTCAAAGGCTTCTTTCTGCGCCGCAAACTGCGCGTAGCTGAGCCGGCCGCGCAGTTCCTGCGTCAGCTCATCCAAGCTGGTAAGGTCCGCCGTCGGATTGACTTCGTCAAAGCCATCCAACTGCCGTTGCGCCGCCTGCCGCTCCTCGCGAAGCTTTTTCAATAAATCTTCCGTGCGCGTGATGCGCTGGGTGGTGGCTTTTATTTCCTCGGCCTGCTTTTGGAGCTTCGCTTTCAGCGCCCGCAGTTGCTCCTGCATAGTTTTCAGGGCGGTGCTGTCATTTTCCAGCGCATCGCGGCGGGTAGTAAGCTCCTGAAGCTGAAAAGCATCGGTCTGCCAGTCGATATTGGAAAAATGCCCGGCCAGTAAGAAATTGGCGCACAGTTTTTCGCGTTCTTCTGTCTGCTCAATTTGCTTGTTCAGGCGGCGCAGGGCGGCTTGGGCTTTTGCAATGGACTCGTTTAGCGCGCGGGCCTGGCGGGTGCGTTCGCGCAGCAGCTCGTGGTTGTCCCAGCCCAGGATGTGGTCGTGGCGCCGGCTGTCGTCGCGCTCGTGGCGGTTTTTGTTGCGCATTAGGCCCGAGGGCAGCAGGGCCTTATCGGCCCGCTCAAAGGTGGCCGCGTCTTCGGTGCACAGGTGGTCGAAGCGACTGGCCACGTGGTGCTCGGCCCAGGCGGCGTACTCGCTTTTGTCCTGGAAATCGAGTTTGCCCCACACCGTGCGCTCGTCCCGGAAAATGGCGGGCGGCACTTTGCGCTCCACCCGGTGAAACACGACTTTGCCGCGCAGGTCGCGCTGCTCGTGCACGTAGGCCCGCACCGCCGAGTACAGCCGCTCGGGCACCAGCAGGCTCAGGCCGATGCTGTGCAGCAGCTTTTCGAGGGCCTCGTTCCATACGGCGCGCTCGCCGGGCTTCACCTGCATCACCTCGGCCAGAAAAGGTATTTCGGCCTCTGTCGCGCCCACGGCCGCCAGAATCTCCTGCCGTATTTCGGCCGGCCGGCGGGTGATTTTGCTCTTGCTGCTTTCCAACTGGTCCACCTCGGCCTGCACTTCGGCGTGCTGCTTTTCCTGCTCCTTTAGCTTGAGGTAGTCGTCGAGTTTTTGCTGGTCCAGCGTCTGTTTGGTCTGGCGCAGTTCCCGCTGCACGTGCAACGCCTGCTCAATATTGGCGGCGAAAACGCTGGCGTCGGGATTTTCTACTAGTCCCAGGCTGCGGGCCAACGTATTGTAGCCGCGTAGGCTTTTTTCCTTCTCGGTTTTGGTTCCGGTTAAATGCTTAATGTCATTCGTCAGCTTCGTAATAATCTGTAGTGTTTCGTCATTCTTACAAGCCGCATACAATTCATTATAGCGTTCTTGTTCAGCTTCAAGGTGTCTTTCCTGCTGGCCCAACTGGTCGATGAGCTGGTTCAGCTCCCGGTGCTGGCGATGGGTTTCTTCGTCCCACAGCGCCACCTGCTGCCCGGCAAACCACGGCTCCAGCAGCCGCTGCTGCGCCCGCAGCTGGTGCAGGCCCTGCCGAAGCTGCTCGTACTCGGCGCTCATCTCATGCACGGGTTGCAGCAGTTGTAGCTGGGCGCGGGCTTTTTCGAGGGCGCGGTGGGCCGTAAGCAGGGTTTGGTAGTTGCCGAGCAGCTTGTCAAACTCAATCTGGGCGGTGCTTTCTTCCAGCATGTTGGTGCGGATGAACTCGTCGAGTTCGCCCAGCACCAACATGCCCACGGTTTGGTTGAACAAGGTCTGGGCCTTGTCGCTCCGCATTCCAAACAGGGTGCGGAACCGGTCGGCGTACCGCGGAAAGCTGTCGAAATCCTCCACCACGCGGTCAGGGAATTTCTTCTTCAGCTGGCTCACCCACTGCCCGCCCGAGCCAAACTGGATGTGCTCGGCAATGTTCAGCTCGGCTTTGGCCACCAGGTAGCGACGTTGCAAGCCCCCGCCGTTGAACCAGCGCACCTGCACCAGCGTCACGGGCAGGCTGTTGGCATTCACAAACACGCCTAGGATGATGGAATACGGGTTTTCGCTACGCTTGCGGAACTGTTCCACCCGCGACTTTTGCTGCTCCTCGCCCTGCGTGCGGCCGTAGTGCCCCTCCACGTATGATTCTTCGCTGCGGTCCGTCCGCTTCTGGGCGCCCGACGACTGGTTGAAAAACCGCTTCGTGGGGGGCACCAGCAGGGCCAGCAGGCCGTCCACGAGAGTGGTTTTGCCCGAGCCGTTGGCACCCGTCAGCAGCGTGTTTTGCCCGTTGGGCTTCAGCTCCCAAATGTCGTTTTGGGTGCTGCCTTCGTGAAACGTGCCCCAGTTGAACACCTGCAGGCGCTGAAGCCGGTAGCCCGCCGGCCCGCTCACTTCATCAAACAGATTCAGCATGGCGTTGCAGCTTTTCTTTAAACTCTTCGAGTTTTTCGAGCGATACTTTGGCTTTGAGCAAGGCCTTCACCTCGTATTTCGTCTGGTCGGGCTGGGCCTCGTCGCGGTGGTGCGTTTTCAGCAGGCCGTGGGCTTCCAGCTTTTCCACCACGGTATCCAACTTGCTGAGCCAGGCCTTGCGGTTGGTGGGCTGCTCAAAAAACAGCTCCACCCGCTCGCGAATTTCGGCGCGGGTGGCAAACAGCCGGCGGGTAGTGGTTTGGGCGCTGGCTTCGTGCTCTTCCAGCCACTCGCGCAGCACCACGCACAGCAGGCTTTGCTCGTAGCTGAGGCCCACTTTACGCAGCAGGCGCCGGGGCGGCGTGGGGTCGTCTTCGGCCGGGTCGGGCTGCGTGAGGCGGGCATAGCCATCGGCGCGGTTCAGGTCCAGGCTCACGCCAATTTGCTCGAAATAAGCGCGCACGGGTACTTCATGTTCTTGCAGCTGCTGCCAGTATTGTAGGTCGTCTTCGAAGTAGAGCGCGTGCGTTTGCAGCAGCTTGATAATGAGAGAGGCGTAGGGTGCGGGCATGGTAACGGGGAAGGAAATGGGGGTAATAAATCAGTGCGTAATAAAATCAGGACGTCATGCTGAGCACAGCCGAAGCATCTCTCCCGCTTCGTCACAGGCGATTGAATTACTACTGCGGTAGAGATGCTTCGACTACGCTCAGCATGACCGTTCTTTTAAGTACACAGGATACAATTTTAGCCACGCTAGCGGCAGAAAATAACCTCGGGGAACTCGCACGCCCGCCCCGGCCCGAGCACGAAAACGTCGGTGCGCTGGTCGTTGAGCAAGTGCTTGTCGGAAGTCGCCGCGATGCTGCCGTAGGTCATTAGCTCGGCTAGGCCGTGTTGCAGGGCATAGGCGTCCACCACCTGGCGCAGGCTCACTTGCGGCCGGGCCCGTAGTAGCTGGTCGATGTTGGCTAGCAGCACCGTTCTGTCCACCATGCGCGGCCCCGTCAGTGGCACGAAATCAGCCTCCTCCTGCTGCGCCACGGCCAACTGCCGAGGTGCAATGCTGCTTGCGCGCTCATCCAACTCCACAACTTCTGTGAGCTCATTGCTCTGGTACTCCGCCCGGCCGTCGATTTCCAGAAAGAGTGCCTCTTCGGGCGGCGCCTCCATCACCTCGAAGGCAAGGCGGCGAATGTCCTGAATGAGGGCCAGGGAGCGGCGGCGCTCACGCAGGTTTTTCTCCGAAACGATTTTCTCCAGCTTGCGGGCCAGGGCATGAAACGACTCGTTCACTTTCTGGCCCTCGCCGTGCAGGTAAAACCGGATTTTGCGCAGAAAGCCGTCGCCATTGGCCAGCCCGCGCGCGCGCAGCAGCTCAAACACCTGCTTCACCAATTGGTCCAGCTCGGCCTTCTGGCGCGGGTCGGTCAGGTGCTGATAGAAGGCCTCGAAGCTGCGGCCCTGCGGGGTGTCGCGCAGGGCGTCGAGCGCATCGAGGGCCAGGCCCAACAGGCTGCCCTTGGTGTGCCCGGCGGCCGATTGTTGCTGGTAAATCTGCTGGGTAATCGTCCGAAAATTACCCTCCACCTCCCGAAAGTCGCGCAATAGCCCCCGCGCCAGTCCGCTCACGTTCTGGTAACGCTCCGTGATTTGCACGTCGTCGTAGGTCACCACGGTTTTGCTCAGCTTCAGCTCACGAATTTGCTTTTCGAGGTCGCTCTTCTGTTTTTCCAGCTCCGCTACTTTGGCCCGCCAGTCGTCGTCGGAGTTCTGCACCAGCTCGCGCAGCTTGTGCATGATGTCCAGAAACCGGGACTCGGTGCCCACGTGGGCCGGCTTGTCGAGCAGCGAATGCACCCAGTCGAGCACACTTTCCAGCTCAGGTGTAAGGGTGTGCTGGTCGGTGCCGTGCTCGTCAGTATAGAGGGTGAGGTAACCGGCGCGCACCCATTTTTTCAGCAGCAGCGCAGCCTGCTCCTCGCAGGACAAGCCTAGCGTGCTTAGGTCGCCTTCCGCATCGGCTACCTGCTCATCTTCCAGAAATAAGGCTAAGTTTCCCGCCAGCTTCTCGGTCGACAGCACTGGCGAGTAGTCGCCCGTTTTGAAACTTTGCTGTAAAAAGCAAAGCACTAGCGGCGCGTTCTGGCTACGCAGCAGCCGTATTGGTACACGTGGTCGGTCAGGGTTGAATAAGGCGCGGTAGCGTTGATAAAGCTTGAATAGATGAAGATAGGAGTAAATGTAAAGGCTGACTTTGTAAAATTTATTGATTTTTATTTTGCTAAATATTCTAAAGTAGTAAGACTTTTTCATCAACCATTTGCGCCACCTTCCATGCCGGAAACCACCCGCCTTCTCGACCAAATCCGTCGCGCTTTTGACGGCGAGTCCTGGCCGGGCCCGTCGCTGCTGGCTACCCTCGACGGCCTGACTGCTGCGCAAGCTGCTCAGCACCCCATCCCAACGGCGCACAGCATTTGGGAAATTACACGGCACGCTGGCGTGTGGGCCGATGTGGTGACTCGCCGCATCAAGCTGGACACCCAGCTCCAAATCAGCCACGCCGAAGACTGGCCGCCCCAACCCCAAAACCCCACCGAAGCCGACTGGCAGGCCGTGCTGCGCGACCTGCGCACCGCCCACGAACGCCTCTTGCAAACGGCTGCCGAGTTGCCGGATGCCGACTTGGACCGCCCCATCGGAGTTCCGGCCAACCGGTCGCAAAGCCTGGGCTCCTCGGCTTATGTCATGCTGCACGGCGTGGCCCAGCATTACCTCTACCACGCCGGGCAAATAGCCCTGCTGCGCAAAGCCGCAGCGTAAGGTTTGCAGCAGCCAAGCTTGAGGGAGGCCATTAGCTTTTTCCAGCTCATTTCTGCTCTTCGCGTGGCAACGGCCCCGGTTCATCGAAGAGTGTCGGTCAACCTCGTCGCTGGCTCCTAGCTTTACCTTATGCCCACGGCCCTCTTTCCCTGGAGAACCTGTCTCCTGGTGTTGCTTCTGTTGCTGAACGCCTGCTCATCACCCGGGCAGGAGGTGGGGATGCCGGCCGTGCAGGACTCCACCGTTGGGCCGCTCACTCCGCGTCGCGACGTATCGGAGGCACCCCAGCGAGGCCGTGTGCTCGACCGCAACGACTCGGTACTGGTGGCCACTCGGCCGGTTTACCTGCTCACGCTGCCAGTTCGCCCACCGCTCGATTCGTTCAAACTCAGCCGCGTGCTGGGTTGGCGCGACAGTACGCTGTGGCGCCGCATCGAGGGGGCCTTGCCCTACGAAGGTGCCCGTCCCAAAGGCGGGGTGAAGCTCCTGCTCACCAACGCCGAAGCCGAGAAAATCCTGGCCCGTAAAAAGGACTGGCCCATGCTGACCCTGGAGCAGCGCACCATGCGCACCTACACCACCAGCACGGGGGCAACGGTGCTGGGCTACGCCGCCGACCAAGCCCAGCCGTTCCTGCGGCTGGCCCAGCGCTACCGCCGCGGCCGCTTCTACCGGCTGCGCAACGGCGGCGTCGAAACGTATTACAACGGCTTGCTCAACGGCCGTCGGGGCGTTCAGCACCCCTGGCTCGACACCCTGGGCCAGCAGCACGGCACCTGGGCCGCCGACACGGCTTTTCAGCAGGGCCAGGACCTGCACCTGAGCATCGACGCTAAACTGCAGGCCTACGCCGAAAGCCTGCTGGCGGGCCGCAAGGGCTACCTCGTGGCCCTCAACCCGCGCACCGGCGAGGTGCTGTGCGCGGTGTCGGCGCCCACGTTCGCGCCTAGCACCCTCACGGCGCCCGACCGGGCCGGCACGCGCCGCAAGCTGATGGAGAACGAGGACATGCCCCTGCTCAACCGCCCCGCCACGCTGGCCAACCCGCCCGGCTCGGTGTTCAAGCTGGTGAATGCGGCCGTGGCCTTGCAGCTGGGCGCCATCCGGCCCAGTACCGGCTTTCGCTGCGACCAGTCGCTTATCAACTGCGTGCACCGCCACCCGGTGCCCCGCAACCTCACCGTGGCGCTGCAGTACAGCTGCAACCCCTACTTCTACCAGGTGATGCGCAACCTCATCGAGCGCGTGCCCGACAGTTTGGTGGCCGACACCACGGCCGCCCGCCACGCCAACCTGGCGGCTTGGCAGCGCTACGCCAAGTCGTTCGGGCTCGACACGCTGCTCGGCGTAGATTTGCCCCGCGAGCAGGCTGGGTTTCTGCCCACGCCGGCTTATTACGACCGCGCCCGCCGCACCCGCTACTGGAAATACCGCTCCATCTACTCCCTAAGCGTAGGGCAGGGCGAAATCAACCTGACCGGCCTGCAAATGGCCAACATGATGGCCATCATCGCCAACCGGGGCTGGTACTACACGCCGCATTTTGTGCGCAGCGTGGGCAACGGCGGGCCGCTGCCGCGCTTCCTCGAAAAGCACCACACCCTCATCGACAGCGCCAACCTGGAGGCCCTGGTGCCCGGCATGGTTGCCGTGATGCAGCGCGGTGGTACGGCTGCCACCTCCAGCCTGGCCGATGTGGGCATCACGGTGGCGGGCAAAACGGGCACCGTGCAGAACGACGAGGGCGACGACCACGCCACCTTCGTCGGATTCGCTCCCGCCGACGACCCCAAAATTGCCGTGGCCGTCTACCTCGAAAACGCCGGTTTTGGCGCCACGGCGGCGGCTCCCTGCGCCGCCCTGGTCATCGAGAAATACCTGCGCGGCAGCATTGCCCCGAAGCGCAAACGCTCGGAACTGCGCATGAAGTACCGCGGGTACCGCTACGAGCGGGAGCACCGCTAGCGGCACCTTGCATGAGAAGCTGGTTGTGTCAGCTAAAAAGTCTGTTAGTGCTGTTTTGCCGTCAGTGTACCGGGCGGGCAGTAGCGCGAACTCTGTAGTTCGCGTCCCCGGCGGACACCCGAACGACTTTAACAGCGCGGAGACGTTTAAGGCGCGGGACGCGAATTACAGAGTTCGCGCTACTTTACTCCGGCCCCGGAACCGTTCAAATACAAATAGATTCTCAGCCAACCCCTGCGTTTGAATGCTTGCCACAGACGAGATGGCCGGGCGCGCGCGATGCCGTTATTTTGCAGAATACAACGCTTCGCCATGCAGTTCCATAAGTACCAAGGCACCGGCAACGACTTCGTCATGATTGACGACCGGGCCAAAGTTTTCGACGAAACCAACCAAGCCCTGATTGCGCGCCTGTGCCATCGCCGGTTTGGCATTGGGGCCGATGGGCTGATTTTGCTGCGCAACAAGCCCGACTTTGACTTCGAGATGGTGTACTTCAACGCCGACGGCCGCCCTAGCTCCATGTGCGGCAACGGCGGCCGTTGCACGGTGGCGTTTGCCAAGTTCCTGGGGCTGATAGACAGCCACACGCGTTTCCTGGCCGTGGACGGTCCCCATGACGCCCGCGTGGACGACAATGGCACCGTGCACCTGAGAATGATTGACGTGGAGCCCGCCCAAGAGGCTGAAGTAGGAGAGGAGGACGTGTTTCTGCACACGGGCTCGCCCCACCACATTCATTTCCTTGACCCCAGCGAGTCGCCCAGCCTGGCGGAGTTCAACGTGTTTGCGGCCGGCCACGACATTCGCTACGACCAGGCCTACGACCCGGCCGGCACCAACGTCAACTTCGTGGAAGTGCCCGCCGACCCCGCCCAGCCCTGGCCCGTGCGCACCTACGAGCGCGGCGTGGAAGACGAAACCCTGAGCTGCGGCACCGGCGTCACGGCCGTGGCGCTGGCCGCCTCGCAGCGCGGGGCCGCCTCGCCGGTGCGCCTGCGCACCATGGGCGGCGAGCTGGAAGTGTCGTTCGAGCACCGCCCCGACGGCGGCTTTGCCAACGTGTGGCTGAGCGGGCCTGCCGTGCGCGTTTTCAGTGGAATGGTGGCGTAGTGGATTGTGACACGAAGGAATGGCAGCTTGTGATGTGGCCCCTAAAACGGACGTTTGATGAAACCTGCTGAACCCGCCAACCCGCCCGCCCGCCAACCCCCCGTTCGCCTGCGTGCCCTCGAACCCGAAGACCTTGATTTTCTGTACGCGCTCGAGAACGACCCGGCCATCTGGGGCGTGTCGGACATGCTGGCGCCGGTGTCGCGGCACGCGTTGCGTGAGTATCTGGCGCACGCTTCCAGCGATTTCTACGTAGTTAGGCAGCTTAGGCTTGTGGTTACTACTGAAATTAGCCGGGAGGCGGTGGGCGTGGTCGACCTGTTTGAGTACGACCCGCTCCACCAGCGGGCGGGCGTGGGCATCACCGTTTTGGCCGGGCAGCGGCGCCGCGGCTACGCCCGGCAGGCGCTCGAACTGGTGAAGGAGCACGCCCGGGTTGCGTTGCGGCTGCATCAGCTCTATGCCACGGTTCCGGCAGATAACGGGCCCAGTTTGAGCTTGTTCCGCGCGGCTGGCTTCCGGCGGGTGGGCACCCGGCAGGCTTGGCTGCGCACTCCCGGTGGCTGGGCCGATGCCGTGGAGTGGCAGTGTCTGCTGCAGGTGCAGCATTCCTACAGAGGTATTTTATAGTTATATACTCCGATTTTATAATTGAAGTTGGTCAGGATTTTAGCAGAATAAGCTGAACCATATCCTTTGGGAGGGGGGGGCCGTATAGTATAGCAAGCGCCCCGGCCGTTCTATCCCGTGTTGTTCCGGCCCGGCGCGAAACTCACCTTCCTGCCTTCTTCATGCCACCTTCATCGACGGTGGAAGCGCCTCTGCGTGCTTCCTCCACCGCTGCCCGGCCCAGCGCATCAGCTGCCGAAACTTCTGCTTCGTATACCCTGCCCGACCTTGTTTGCTTTGCGCATTTGCACTGGGACTTTGTATGGCAGCGCCCTCAGCATTTGCTTTCCCGCTTCGCTGAGCACGGCCGGGTGTTTTATGTCGAGGATGCTTTTTATCACAACGACGACCTCATCGAGCCGCACCTTGAGATAAAAGAACGTCAGAACGTGAAAGTGGTTGTGGCGCATTTGCCCCAACGCCTGCGCCACGACGATGCCGCCGCCGACCAAGCCCAATTTGAAATTCTAAGCCAGTTTTTTAACGAGCAAGGTCTTACAAAATACGTTTTTTGGTACTACACGCCCATGGCCTTGGGCAAGTCGCGCCATTTCCACCCGGCGCTCACCGTGTACGACTGCATGGACGAGCTGGCCGCGTTCAAGTTTGCGCCGCCGGAGCTGCGGCAGCGCGAGCAGGAGCTGTTTCAGAAAGCTGACCTGGTGTTCACCGGCGGCCAAACGCTGTACGAAGCCAAGCGCGAGCAGCACCCCGACGCGCACGCCTTCCCCAGCAGCATCGACAAGGCCCATTTTGGCCAAGCCCGTGGCCCGCTGGCCGAACCAGACGACCAGGCCCGCATTGCGCACCCGCGCATTGGCTTTTTTGGCGTGGTCGACGAGCGCCTGGACATTGAGCTGCTGCGCGAGTTGTCGCAGAATCACCCGGAATGGCAGTTCGTCATCATTGGTCCGGTGGTGAAGATTGACCCGGCCATTTTGCCCCGCACGCCCAACGTGCATTACCTCGGCGGTAAGGACTACAAGGAACTCCCCGCCTATTTGAAGGGTTGGGACGTAGCAACATTGCTATTCGCCGATAACGAAAGCACCAAGTTCATTTCGCCGACCAAAACCCCAGAATACCTGGCCGCCGGCAACCCCGTAGTGAGCACCCCGATTCGCGACGTGGTGCGCCCCTACGGCGACCTGAACCTAGTGCAGATTGCCGATAACGCCGCCGATTTCGGCAAGGCCGTTGCCACGGCCCTCACCCAGCGCGACGACGCCGACTGGCGCCAGCGCACCGACGCGTACCTGGCCACCATTTCCTGGGACCAAACCTGGCAGGGAATGGTCGACCTGATGCAGCAACGCCTCGCGGCCAAAGCCCCCGACGCGTCCACGACGCTCACGGCCAGCGCGCCCGCCATGGCCACCAAAGTTTCGGAGGTAGACCTGCCCCCCGCCGGTTCTCACCGGGGCGGTCTGTAGTGGTCAGTCGGTGGACAGATTAGTTGAATCTGGATTCCCATCCACCGTCTGATTACTGACTGCCGAATACCGAATACCAGACATTAATACTCAGTCCCTTCCTTACACATTTCCATACCCTACGCACCATGTTCGATTACCTCATCGTTGGGGCCGGTTTTGCCGGCAGCGTGCTCGCCGAACGGCTGGCCACCCGCAGCAATAAGAAGGTCCTCATCATCGACAAGCGCAGCCACATTGCTGGCAATGCCTACGACCACTATAACGAGGACGGCATTTTGGTGCACAAGTATGGCCCGCACATCTTTCATACCAACTCGAAAGAAGTGTTTGACTACCTCGGCAATTTCACCGAGTGGCGTCCCTACGAGCACCGCGTGCTGGCATCGGTTGACGGCCAGATGGTGCCCATGCCCATCAACCTCGACACCATCAACAAGCTTTATGGCCTGAATCTGACCAGCTTCGAAGTGGAAGAATTTTTCGCTTCGGTGGCCGAGTCGGTGCCCGTCATCAAGACGTCGGAAGACGTGGTGGTGAGCAAAGTGGGCCGCGAGCTCTACAACAAGTTTTTCAAGAACTACACCAACAAGCAGTGGGGCCTCGACCCCTCGCAGCTCGACAAGTCGGTGACCAGCCGCGTGCCTACCCGCACCAACCGCGACGACCGGTATTTCACCGACACGTACCAGGCCATGCCCCTGCACGGCTACACCCGCATGTTCGAGAACATGCTCAACCACCCCAACATCAAGGTGATGCTGAACACCGATTACCACGAGGTAATCGACTTCATTCCCTACAAGGAAATCATCTTCACCGGCCCGGTAGACGAGTATTTCGACTTCAAGTTCGGCAAGCTGCCCTACCGCTCGCTCGAGTTCAAGCACGAAACGCTGAACAAGGAGAAGCACCTGGCCGCGCCCGTGGTGAACTACCCCAACGAGCATCCCTACACGCGCATCACGGAGTTTAAGGCCCTCACCGGCCAGGACCACCCCAAAACGGCCATCGTGTACGAGTACCCGCAGGCCGAGGGCGACCCGTACTATCCCATTCCGATGCCGGAAAACGCCGAGCTGTACAACAAGTACAAGAAGCTGGCCGATGAGACGCCCAACGTGCACTTCGTGGGCCGCCTCGCCACCTACAAGTACTACAACATGGACCAGGTGGTGGCCCAGGCCCTGACGCTTTACAAGAAGCTGACGGAGAAAGAAAACGCTGCCAAGCCCGCCCGCCCGGCTATTTCGGGCAGCACGGCCCTGGTGGAGAAATTGGTGAGCCGCTCGCCGAAGCAAGAGTAGTAATTCTCCCTCTTCATTGCGGAAACTGCCACCCCATGCGCTTGCCTGGGGTGGCAGTTTAATTTAATGGCCGGGCCAAGCACAACGCTAGGCCGCGGACTGATTTTTTTTTGTTCTACCAATTAAAATTCCCATGTCTAATCTAGCTATCTGGGGGGGCATCGAATGCACCCAATGCCGCATTGGCGAAGGATATTATAACCAACTCGCCCGCAACGGCCACTGGACCCGCGTCAGCGACCTCGACGCCATTGCCGACCTTGGCCTGAAAACCCTGCGCTACCCCGTGTTGTGGGAGCATATCAGTCCCGACAATCCGGACACCTGCGACTGGACCTGGACGGACGAGCGCCTCCCTCGCCTGCGCGAGCTCGGCATCAACCCCATTGCGGGCCTGACGCACCACGGCAGCGGGCCACTGTACACGGCCATGCACGAGGACAGCTTCGCGCCCGGCCTGGCCCGGCACGCGGCCAACGTGGCCCGGCGCTACCCCTGGCTCACGCATTTCACCCCCGTGAACGAGCCCCTGACCACGGCGCGCTTCAGCTGCCTGTACGGGCACTGGTACCCGCACACCACCTGCCACCGCACCTTCGTGCGCGCCTTGCTCAATGAGCTAGAAGCCACGCGGCTGTCGATGAAAGCCATTCGGGAAATCATTCCCCATGCCCAACTGGTGCAAACCGAAGACTTGGGCCAAGCGCACAGCACGCCGGCCTTGCGCAAGCGAGCCGAGTTCGAGAACAATCGCCGGTGGATTAGCCTGGACCTTTTGTGCGGCAAGGTCACGCCCGAGCACCCGCTCTGGGGCTACCTCACCGGGCACGGCGCCCTTGCGGCCGAACTGCAGAGCTGGGTGGACGACCCCTGCCCGCCCAGCATCATTGGCATCAACCATTACCTTTCCAGCGAGCGGTACCTGGACGAGGAAATGCAGCACTACCCGGAGCGCACCGTCACCGTCAACGACGGCCTGACGTACTCCGACACCGAGGCCATCAACGTGGGCGGCGTGGAAACCGTGGGCATAGCCAACTTGCTGTTGCAAACCTGGCAGCGCTACCGCCTGCCCATTGCCGTGACGGAAGCGCACCTCAACAGCACCCGCGAGGAGCAGGTGCGTTGGCTCAACCACGTGTGGGAGGCCGCCGAAGAAGCCCGCACCCTCGGCGCCGACGTGCGCGCCGTGACCGTGTGGTCCCTGCTGGGCAGCTACGACTGGAACAAGCTCCTCACCTGCAACGTGGGCTACTACGAGCCCGGCCCGTTCGACGTGCGCAGCGGCGAGCTGCGGCCCACGCTGTTGGCCAAGCTGGTGCGTGCGCTGGCGCAGGGCCGCAAATTGCAGCATCCGGTGATGCAGTCGCCGGGCTGGTGGCTGCGCCCGAGCCGCGTGCTTTACCGCCCGCATTTGGCCGAAACGCGGGTGATGCTCAAGGGCCAAGAGAAAAATCAGTCCTCGGAATTACCTGGAGAGTTGGGCAACGCAGCGTAGGGCGCGTCACGGGGTTAGGTTGCGGGCTCCGGCGTTGAGCGGGGGCCCGCGGCACTCGCCAAATCAGCCGCTGCGCCGCTTTGCTCGTATTGGAAAGGCAGCATGCTTTTCGTTCAAGCCAAGCCAAGCGCTGGTTTGGGCCATTGTTCCACCGACGACGAATCCGATGACAACACTAGAACTCTGGGGCGGTATTGAATGCAGCCACTGCCGTGTGGGCGATAACTATTCCGACCAAATCACCCGCAGCGGGCACCGCCACCGCGTTTCCGACCTCGATGCCCTAGCCGAACTTGGCTTAAAAACCCTCCGCTACCCCGTGCTCTGGGAGCATACCTGCCCCGACAATTCCGACACCTGCGACTGGACCTGGGCCGACGAGCGCCTGCCCCGCCTGCGCGAGCTCGGCATTAACCCCATCATTGGCCTGGTGCACCACGGCAGCGGCCCCCGCTACACCGCCCTGCACGAGGACAATTTCGCCGCCGGCCTGGCCCGCCACGCCGGCAACGTGGCCCGGCGCTACCCTTGGCTCACCCACTTCACCCCGGTAAACGAGCCCCTGACCACGGCGCGCTTCAGCGCCCTCTACGGCCACTGGTACCCGCACACCGCCGACGACCGCACGTTTGTGCGCGCCCTGCTCAACCAACTCGACGCCACGCGGCAGTCGATGAAAGCCATTCGGGAAATCATCCCGCACGCCCAACTGGTGCAAACCGAAGACCTGGCCCAGATTCACAGCACGCCGGCCCTGCGCTACCAAGCCGATTTTGAAAACCACCGGCGCTGGCTCAGCCTGGACATTTTGTGCGGCCGCGTGTCGCCGACGCATTTTTTCTGGGACTACCTGTGCCAGCACGGCGCCACGGAAGAAGAACTGCAAAACTGGGTCGATGACCCGTGCCCGCCCGACGTACTGGGCCTGAACCACTACCTCACCAGCGAGCGGTTTCTGGACGAAGCCGCCGACAACTACTGGCCTTCTCACGCCGCCGAAAACGGCCAGCAACGCTACGCCGACGTGGAAGCCGTGCGCGTGGGCCGGGTGCAAATGGCTGGCGTAACCAGCCTGCTGCTGCAGGCCTGGCAACGCTACAAAATCCCCGTCTCCATCACCGAAGCCCACCTCAACTGCACCCGCGAGGAGCAGGTGCGCTGGCTACAGTACGTGTGGGAATCGGCCCAAGCGGCCCGCGAGCAGGGCGCCGACGTACGCGCCGTCACGGTGTGGTCCGTCTTTGGCGCCTACGACTGGGTGAGCCTGCTGACCCGCGACATCGGCCACTACGAAACCGGCGTGTTTGACGTGCGCAGCGGCCAACTGCGGCCCACGCTGCTGGCCAAGCAGGTGCGCAGCCTGGCCCACGGCCAGCCCTTTCAACATCCCGTGCTGCAAAGCCTCGGTTGGTGGCAGCGCCCCGGCCGCGTGGTTTTCCAGCCCAGCACCACCCCCGACAAATCCATAGAGCCGCGCCGCATGAAAATATCCGGCGCCACCCGCTCTGCTACCAAGGAGAAACTAAGATATGCGGCCTGATTTCGTTCCCAGCCACATTGCCGACCCGGACATTCGTCCCCTGCTCATAGCGGGGGCGCATGGCACCCTGGGCCGCGCCTTCGGTCGAATTTGCCACACCCGCGGCCTCGTCATTGCGGCCCTGGGCCGTGAAGAACTGGACGTGACCAGTCCGGTCGTCGTGGAAAAAACATTGGACTCGCTACGCCCCTGGGCTGTGGTAAACGCCGCCGGCTACGTGCGGGTGGACGAGGCCGAAAACAACGCCGGCGACTGCTTCCGCGAGAATGCCACCGGCCCTTCGGTGCTGGCCACCGCTTGCGCCGCGCGCGGGCTGCCTTTCCTCACCTTCTCCTCCGATTTGGTGTTCGACGGGCAGCAGCAGGAGCCCTACACCGAATCCTCGAAGCCGAACCCACTGAACGTGTACGGCCGCAGCAAGCTGGCCGCTGAGCAGCGCGTGCTGGCGGTGCATCCGCAGGCACTGGTGGTGCGCACCAGCGCGTTTTTCAGCGGCTGGGACGAGTTCAACTTCGTGCACTTTGCCATGCAGGCCGCCCGCGCAGGGCAGCGGTTCGAAGCCGCCGACGACGTGCGCATTTCGCCCACCTACGTGCCCGACTTGGTCAACACCGCGCTCGATTTGCTGCTGGACGAGGCCAACGGCATCTGGCACGTGACCAACGAGGGCGCCTGCACTTGGGCAGAACTGGCCCGCATGGCCGCGCAGCGCGCTGGCCTTTCGCCCGATTTTGTGGTGCCGCGCCCCATGGCCGACTTTGGCTTGCCCGCCACCCGGCCCGCGCAAAGCGTGCTGGTGAGCGAGCGCGGCATGATTTTGCCTTCCTTAGACGACGCCCTAAGCCGGTGTGTGAGCGAGATGGAGCGGCACTTTGCGCTGCCAGCCTGATTGTAGCGTTGACCCTGCGAGTCCGCGCCTGGGCTGCGCGGAAAAAACAGGAGTGCAAGGCGAGGCGCGGACTCGCAGGGTCCACGCTACATTCTGCCAGCATGGCACAATTTCCTTTTTGGGACGGTTTTAGCGGAAGGCTCCGTAAATTTGGGGTGCGCCCCGGCGCTATTCGCTAAAAAACTACCTGATGTTTGAATTCCTAGGCAAGACCGTCGCCAAAATATTTGGCTCCAAGTCGGAGCGCGATTTGAAAGATATCGTGCCCTACGTGGGCTTGATTAATGCCGAATATGCCAAACTGGCCGGCTTGTCCGATGACCAGTTGCGTGAGCAGACCGACTCCGTGCGGGCTCGCATTGCCGAGCGCCTCGCCGGTCTGGATGGGCAGATTGCGGGTTTGCACCAGCAAATCGACACTCAGCCTCAGCTCGACGTGGCCCAGAAAGAGGTGCTGTTCGAGCAGATTGACGCGCTGGAAAAGCAGCGCAACAAAGACTTAGAAGCCGTGCTCTTGGAAGTGCTGCCGCAGACCTTCGCCATTGTGAAGGAAACCGCCCGCCGCTACAAGGAGAACGGCCAGTTGGTGGTAACCGCCAACGAGCGTGACCGCGAGTACGCCACCACGCACCCCAACTGCGTGATTCAGGGCAACCAGGCCATCTGGAGCAACACCTGGACCGCGGCCGGCGCCGAAATCACCTGGGACATGGTGCACTACGACGTGCAGCTGATTGGCGGCGTGGTGCTGCACCAGGGCAAAATCGCCGAAATGGCCACGGGCGAAGGCAAAACGCTGGTTTCGACCTTGCCGTCGTTCCTCAACGCGCTGTCGAAGCGCGGTGTGCACCTTGTAACCGTCAACGACTACCTGGCCAAGCGTGACTCCGAATGGAACGCGCCGCTGTTCGAGTTCCACGGCATTACGGTGGATTGCATCGATAAGCACCAGCCCAACACGCCGGAGCGCCGCGCCGCCTACCAGGCCGACATCACCTACGGCACCAACAACGAATTCGGCTTCGACTACCTGCGCGACAACATGGCGCGCGACCCCGAAGAACTGGTGCAGCGCAAGCACCACTACGCCATGGTCGACGAAGTGGACTCCGTGCTGATTGACGATGCGCGGACGCCGCTCATCATCTCCGGCCCGGTGCCGCGCGGCGACGTGCACGAATTCTACCAGCTCAAGCCGCGCATCCAGCGCCTGGTGGACGAGCAGAAGAAGCTCGTGCAGAACTACCTCGTGCAGGCCCGCAAGCTCATCGCCGAAGGCAAAACCGGGGTGGAGGAAGGCGACAAAAACGGCGAGGGTGGCCTCATGCTGTTCCGCGCCCACCGCGGCCTGCCCAAGAGCAAGCCCCTCATCAAGTTCCTCAGCGAAAGCGGCAACCGCGCCGTGCTGCAGGCCACCGAAAACCACTACCTGCAGGACAACTCCCGGCAGATGCCCAAGGCCGACGAGCCGCTGTTCTTCACCATCGACGAGAAGAACAACCAAATCGAGCTGACCGAAAAGGGCATTGACCTGATTACGGCCCAGGGCGAAGACCCGCAGCTGTTCATCATGCCCGACATTGGGGCGGCCATTGCCGACATCGAGAAAAACGCCGCGCTCACCAGCGAAGAAAAGCTGCATCAGAAGGAAAAACTGATGAGCGACTACCAGGAAAAGTCGGAGCGGGTGCACACCGTGAACCAGCTGCTGAAGGCTTACACGCTGTTTGAGAAGGACGACCAGTACATCCTGACCGACGACGGGAAGGTGAAAATCGTGGACGAGCAAACCGGCCGCGTAATGGAAGGCCGCCGCTACTCCGACGGCCTGCACCAGGCCATCGAAGCCAAGGAAAACGTGCGCGTGGAAGACGCCACCCAGACCTACGCCACGGTGACGCTGCAGAACTACTTCCGCATGTACCACAAGCTGTGCGGCATGACCGGCACGGCCGAAACCGAAGCCGGCGAGTTCTGGGAAATCTACAAGCTGGACGTGGTGGTGATTCCCACCAACCGCGCCATCAGCCGCAAAGACTCCGACGACCAGGTGTACAAGACGGTGCGCGAGAAATACAACGCCGTGGCCCTGGAAATCCAGAAACTAGTGGAAGCCGGCCGCCCCGTGCTGGTGGGCACCACGTCGGTGGAAATCTCCGAGCTGGTATCGCGCATGCTGAAATTGCGCGGCATCCAGCACCAGGTGCTCAACGCCAAGCAGAACCAGCGCGAGGCCGAGATTGTGGCCGCCGCCGGTTTCCCAGGCACCGTGACCATTGCCACCAACATGGCCGGCCGCGGTACCGACATCAAGCTGCGCGAAACCTCCAAGGAGTCGGGTGGCCTGGCCATCATCGGCACGGAGCGCCACGAGTCGCGCCGGGTTGACCGCCAGTTGCGCGGCCGGGCCGGCCGCCAGGGCGACCCAGGCACCTCGCAGTTCTTCGTGTCATTGGAAGACAACCTGATGCGCCTGTTCGGCTCCGACCGGATTGCGAAGCTGATGGACCGCATGGGCATGGAAGAGGGCGAGGTGATTCAGCACTCGATGATTACCAACTCCATCGAGCGCGCCCAGAAGAAAGTAGAGGAAAACAACTTCGGCACGCGGAAGCGCCTGCTGGAGTACGACGACGTGATGAACGCCCAGCGCGAAGTGGTGTACAAGCGCCGCCGCAACGCCCTGCACGGTGACCGCATGGAAGTCGACATCCTCAACATGATTTACGACGTGAGCGAGGACATCGCCGCCGGTCATAAAATCACAGGTGATTTCGAAGATTTCAAGCTGGCCGTCATCCGCGTGTTTGGCTACGATACCTACCTGACCCAGCAAGACCTCACCAGCCTGCAGCTGCCGCAGCTCACCCAGAAGCTTTACGAAGAGGCCCTCGGCTATTTCCAGAGCAAGAACGAGCACATCGCCAGCAACGCCCTGCCCCTGGTAAACGATTTGCTGAACAACGGCGCGCCCTACGAGAACATTGCCGTGCCCTTCACCGACGGCAAGAAGCAGGTGCAGGCTATTGCTAACCTGCGCAAAGCTCAAGCTACCGGTGGCCAC
Organism: Hymenobacter sp.; assembly: GCF_036388155.1. Classification (NCBI taxonomy): domain Bacteria; kingdom Pseudomonadati; phylum Bacteroidota; class Cytophagia; order Cytophagales; family Hymenobacteraceae; genus Hymenobacter; species Hymenobacter sp. The sequence goes on from NZ_DASVSI010000123.1 coordinate 55,047, forward strand.
GACATTCTGCGTCAGATGGAGAAAGTGGTGGTACTGTCTGTGATTGACACGGCCTGGACCCAGCACTTGCGGCAGATGGACGACCTGAAGCAGGTGGTGCAAAACGCCGTGTACGAGCAGAAGGACCCGCTGCTGGTGTACAAGTTCGAGAGCTTCGAGCTGTTCAAGCGCATGATTGGCAAAGTGAACGAGGAAACCACCAGCTTCCTCTTCCACGCCGACGTGCCGGTGCAGCAAAACATGGTAGGCACCAACGCCGAGCCCGACTACTACCTCGAAGACGAGGAGCAGCAAACCAACTTCACCGTGGAGCACGAGTCCAGCCTCGACTCGCTCGGCGCCGGCCCCGAGGACATGGGCCCCGCCGACGTGCCCGCGGTAAAGCAAACCCCCGTGCGCAGTCACAAAGTGGCCAACCGCAACGACAAGGTGAGCGTGCAGTACATGGACGGCACCGTGAAACGCGACGTGAAGTACAAGTCCGTGGAGCAGGACGTGGAAAGCGGCCGGGCCGTATTGGTGGACTAGCTAACCCGCTCATAAAACGCAAAGGCGGCCTTCCCAATCGGGAAGGCCGCCTTTTTTTGTGGTGGTTGGCGCTACCGCCAGAGCTTGCTGTTGCGGTCCATGACGTCGGCTACGAATTCCGCCAGCTCCCGGTAGGCGGGCGGCTGGGCCTGCCTGATGGCCCGCAGCAAGTCAACGAGCCGTGGGTTTTCTTCGGCGTCTTCGTCCTTTACCACCTCGATAAATCCGGCTAGCGTGGTGGGCAAACCGAAAGTGGCTAGGTCCAGGCCGGCGGCGTGGGCGGCTTCAAAAATCCAGGTGTCGCAGGCAGGTTCCAACACGATGAGATAGTGGCACGGGTGCGCCGGGTGCTGGTAGATGCAGTAGCGGGAGTCGGGGCCGGGGCGGGCGGCTACGGGCGCGGAAGCAGCGAAAGGACGCAGGTAGTGGATGTCGGCGAACCTCTTGTCCTTATCCACCATGCCCACCACAAAGCGCGGGCCCCGGTCCGACGCGGCCTGTGCCTGCAACACGCGAGCTACTTTGGAAATGCTTTTCTGGTGGTTGATGAAGGTGAGCCGGTCGGCCAGCAGCACTTGGGCCAGGGCGGTGTCGACGTGGCATTCCGGCACGAACACGACTTGTTCACGCATCAATCCGGCCGGTCGTGAACCGCTTCATGTTGTAGAATACGTCGATGCTGTCGTTGCGAATGCTGCGGATTTCCTCGTCGCTGAGCTGATGCACCTTCGTTTGGTGGTCCTCGTAGTAAGCAGCAAAAACGGCCAGCTCGCCGGCCTGCGCCTCATCGGTGAGCATGTCTTCCAGGACGCCGTCGATGAGGTAGGGGCTGTGTGTGTCGATGAAGAACTGATTGTTGCGGCTCTCCACGATGCGCCGGCCCAGCTTCGACACGTACACCGGAAAGGAGTGGGCCTCGGGCTCTTCGAATAGGAGCACGGCGTCGTCGTTGCTCTCAATCGCGGCCAAGTAGAAGATGATGCGTTGCAGGGTGTCGGCTACGCTGGAATAGGGGTATGAGTAGATTACGCCGTCTTGGTCCTTGATGATTTCAAGGCGCCGTTCATTCATGCGAACTTGCAGCTTTTGCCCGTAATGCTCAAACATTCGAGAGATTTCCTTTCGTAAACCAGGAAGTTTTTGAATAATATCCAGCAGATTATTGCCCTGCGGTGGACTCAGGTAATTGAAGTTATAGTGTTTGCCGAGCGCAGTTTGTTTGCTGAAGTAATACGTTTTAATAGCTATGCGCAGTCGGTCTTGATATTGCCTGATTTTAAAAGACGCTTCATCATCAAACGTTGCATACATGTACCTAGATTTCCCTGGTTTGTGAATATGTGTTTGCTTGATTAATTCCGGGAAATCATCCAAAACAGCTTCATCCGTGCCCAGCACGACAGTTTTTCCTCGGTGTGTGAAGGTGGCATCATTGATTATTTCACCAAAGGTGAAATTGGAAATGAACAAGCTTTTGAATAAGCCATCAAAAACGCTCCATCCCAATAAGGCTTTTTCTTGGTCAGTTTCTACTTTAATAGTATTTGTTAGTAGACCGTCATAAAACAGCTGCCGCGGCTCTTCGTAGCGAATGAAGCTGCCCATAAATTTCTCGGTCTGCTCGTAGGTGATGCCGCCCAGCAGCGTCATAGCTTCCAGCAGGTTCGACTTGCCCACGTTCGGCTCGCCGATAATTAAGTTCACGCGGCGTGGGTGTAGCGTCACGTCTTTGATGGACTTAAAATTCTGAATGCGCAGAAACTTGATGGCGTTTTCCATAGCAGAGGGATTTGTTCAAAAGTACAGGGGAAGGCTGCAACCATAGCAGCCTCCACGCCACAACCCGCCGCCTCGTGATGTAGTAGGGGAGGCAGCGTTACTCGCGCTACCTTTGTCCCATGACCCTAGCCGCCCGAATTGACCACACCCTGCTGCGTCCTGATTGCACGGAAGCCCAGATAATCCAGCTCTGCGAGGAGGCGGCCGCGCACGGCTTTGCCAGCGTGTGCGTGCCGCCGTGCTACGTGGCCCTGGCCACCGAAAAGCTGACCGGTACCAGCGTGGCCGTGTGCACGGTAATCGGCTTCCCGCTGGGCTATGCCAGCTCCAGCGTCAAGTTTAAGGAAGCCGAAGTGGCCCTGTATGACGGGGCCCACGAGCTGGACATGGTCATCAACGTATCGGCGCTCAAGTCCGGTAAGACAGAAGCCATTCAGGCCGAGATTTTGGATTTGGCCGACCTGTGCCACGTGCACCAAGCCATTCTGAAAGTCATCATCGAAACGGCCCTGCTGAGCGAGGCCGAGATTGAATTGGCTTGCCAGTTGTGCGTGGGCGGTGAGGCCGACTTTGTGAAAACGTCCACCGGATTTGCCAGCCGAGGCGCTTCCGTAGCCGATGTAGAGTTGATGCGCCGCGTGCTGCCCGCCAACGTCCGCATCAAAGCCGCGGGCGGCATTCGCACCCGCGAGGCGGCGCTGGCTTTGGTAGCCGCCGGCGCCGACCGCATCGGCTCGTCTAATAGTGTGACCCTGATTGCTGAAACCGATGAAACGACTGCTGCCTAAGATGCTTTTGGCCCCCTTGCTACTCGCGCTGGCCGCCTGCGCCAGCACGGCCCAACAGGCGCCGCGCACCAGTTCCTCCACGCCAGATACCACGGCCAAAAAGCCGGCCAGTGCTGCTGCGCCCACCATGCCTGCCGAGGACGTGGCGAAGTACCGCCCGGTTTTCAGCGCGCCCAAAACAGGCGCAACTGCCGCCGCGGCCCCAGTGAAAACGGTGATTACGCCCACCAACCACGTCACCCCCCAAGTAGAGCAGCGCCTGCGCGACCAGGCCTACACCAACCAGAACGTGAAGTATGCCCAGGGCTACCGCATCCTGGTGTACCTCGGCATCGAGCGCGACCAGGCCATGGCCATTCGCCGCGCCATCATCGGCCGCTACCCCGAGGAAACCGATTACCTCACCTTCAAGTCACCGGTTTATCGCCTCTACATCGGCGACTACCTCACCAAGCTGGACGCCGCCCGTGGCTTGGCCAAGCTGCGCGGCCTCGCCCCCAAGCTGGAGCTAGAGCCCACCCAAGTGCTGCTAAACAAGAATCCCTAGCCCATGAGCGACAACTCCCCTCCTTACCAAGGAGGGGATGTTCGAGCCGCAGGCTCGGACGGGGGGGGCACCGCAGGGAGTCGTTGAACGATGCCTGAACGATGCACGAACGAACCTGCTGCGAGTCGTTCAATCAAACCAACCACCCCAGTTGCCGCGGGCGCGGCAACGTCCCCTCCTCGGTAAGGAGGAAATTTTTTGTTCAATTCCCCAATTATGTCGACCACACTCCTGCCCGAAATTCAGCGCCTTGCTGCCCAACATGCTGCCGAAACGGTAGCAGTGCGCCGCCACTTGCACGCCCATCCAGAGCTGTCGTTTGAAGAAACTAACACGGCAGCCTTCGTGGCCGAAGAGCTGAAAAAGATGGGCCTTACACCCCAGCCCATCGCCAACACCGGCCTGGTCGCGTTGATAGAGGGACAGCCCGGCGGGCCCACCATCGCCCTGCGCGCCGACATGGATGCCCTGCCCATCATTGAGGCCAACGACGTGCCGTATAAGTCGACCAACCCCGGGGTGATGCACGCCTGTGGGCACGACGTCCACACGGCCTCTTTGCTGGGCGCGGCGCGCATCTTGAACGACTTGAAAGGCGAGTTCCAGGGTACCATCAAGCTGATGTTTCAGCCGGGCGAGGAGCGGCTGCCGGGCGGCGCGTCGCTAATGATAAAGGAAGGCGTGCTCGAAAATCCCAAGCCCACCAGCGTGCTCGGCCAGCATGTCTTTCCACATTTGCCCGCCGGTAAGATTGGCTTGCGGGCCGGGCGCTACATGGCCAGCACCGACGAGTTGTACCTAACCGTGCGGGGCAAAGGCGGCCACGGCGCCATGCCCGAAATGAACCTCGACCCGGTGCTGGTAGCCGCGCACATCATCGTGGCCGCGCAGCAGATAGTCAGCCGCCGCTCCAGCCCCAAAATTCCCTCGGTGCTCAGCTTTGGCAAAGTCATCGCCAACGGTGCCACCAACGTCATTCCCAACGAAGTATACATTGAGGGCACATTCCGGACGCTCAACGAGGAGTGGCGCGCCGAAGCCCACCAGCACCTGCGCCGCCTCTGCGAAGGTTTGGCTGAAAGCATGGGCGCCGTGTGCGAGCTGGAAATTCGGCACGGCTACCCCTACCTGGAAAACGAGCCCGAACTCACGGCCCGCGTAAAAGCGGCCGCCGAGGAGTACCTGGGCCCCGAAAACGTGGTGGAGCTCGACCAGTGGATGGCGGCCGAAGACTTCGCTTACTTCTCGCAAGCCGCGCCGGCCTGCTTCTACCGCCTCGGCACCCGGCACGAAGACGGGCGCTTCGCCTCGGCGGTTCACACGCCTACGTTCGATATCGATGAGCAGGCCCTGGCCACCGGCCCCGGCCTGATGGCGTGGCTGGCCGTGAAGGAATTATCTGGGCAATAACTCCCTGTTCTGTTACTTTACGGAATGAAATACCTCTTTGCTTGCGCCCTGCTGGTGGCCTCGCTCAGCATGCGCCCCGCCGCCGCCCAAACCCGCCGGGTTGTGGAAGACCTGCAGCTGTGGGCCGAGCTACAAGCCGAACTCGCCCTGAAAAACGGCGACTATTTGGTGCTGGCCGCGCACGGCCAAAATGTGCCCGCGTACAACGGCACATCCTACGCCGACCGAGTGTTGGGATTCGATGCCCGCGGCCTGGCCCTGGGCTACGAGCATTTTTGGAGCGACCAGTGGAGCGGCGGCGCCACGGTGCAGCACGCTTCGCTGTCTGGCTTTAAGTACGTGGCGCCGGAATTGCTGCTGCGTCATCGCAGCCCCCTCGGGCCGCTCACCTTCGGGCAGCGCCTAAGCGCCTACCGTGTCGTTCCGGTGGGCAACATTGACCGTACCGTGGCGGCCGATGGAGAAAATTACGCCAGCCTGCGCGTCGACTTGGAGAAACTATTCCCGGTGGGCAGTGGCCCACTGATGCTGCGCCCACGCCTCAGCTACGAAGCCGTGGTGCACATGCGCTTTCAGAAAGATGATTTCGACGCCGACGAGCGCACCATTCAAGCAACTCGTCTGCGCGCCGAAGTAGGGGTGCGCCTCAACGACCGGTTCGACTTCACGCCCTGGGCGGCTTACGCCACCGAGTATTACTTCACCGTGGGGCAGTACAATCCCATCAGCGGCACCCCTACCGCCGAAGCCGGCAGGCTCAACCTGGCCACGCCCGTCCTCGGTCTTGACGCGCGCTTCACCCTTTTCCAAGGCAAAGAAGCATTTGAGCGCCGACAGCTGCCCACAGAGCACTAGTTGGAACCTGAGTGTGACAAATTGGCCGGTTGTTTTTAGAGGCATTATTGCCCTTAAAATCGAATTGAGTGACATTTTGTGCCTTGTGTGACATGCGGTCGGTGTGTTATAGTGCAAAAATCAAGACATTTTGACTGAATAGAATGCGCCAGTCGGTTTGGTATAAAATTTAAGGATGGTAAGTCGTGTCGCGGTGCGACATGGACTTTTCTGCAACCCTTAAATCACTACCTACACCATGGCAACTTTGCTGTATAACCCCCGCCCCTCTCTCCGTCCGAGCCGTGCCCTGAGCGTTATGCTCGCCGACATGCTGCGCGACTCGCAGCCCGCTACGGCTCAGCCCACGCCCGCTTTCACCCCGGCCGCCGACATCCTGGAAACGGCCCAGGGCTTTGAGCTGCAGCTCGCCCTGCCCGGCGTGAAAAAAGACGCCGTGAACATTGAGTTCCTCGACGGCCAACTGGTGATTTCCGGCGACCGACCCAACCCTGCCGCAGTCGCCAAAGAAGCCGCCACGGCTGCTACCGAGTCGAACAACGCCGAGACCGAGGAGAACAAGCCGGCCGTAGTGAACGCCGAAGCACAGAACGCACCCAAGTTCCGTCGCATCGAAACCAACTACGGCGCTTTCACCCGCAGCTTCCGCCTGCCCGACACGGTGAACGTGAAGGCCATTGCCGCGGAGCTGACCGACGGCGTCCTGCGCGTCACGCTGCCCTTCGACACGGAGAAAGTGACCAAGCAGCACATTGAAATTCGCTAATTGCGAGCCGATATTGCAAAAAAAGGCGCCCACCCGGGTGCCTTTTTTGCGGGCTTCGGTGTTAAGCTTCTATACTGCTCTATTCGGCCTATTTTCTGCCTAAAGCAACCCTAGCAGACCAAATCGAATCTTTCCCTCGTTGCGTAAAATAACCTCGATGCCATTCGTGCGATTTTCGAGGTTGTCTCGTTAAATTAGTCCCTTCGTTAACCTCTTTCACCCTTTTCATTTTCCCTTACCCATGCAAGCAAAACAAATGATGCTCGGCCTGCTCGGTTCTGCCATTCTTGGCGGCGGCGTGGCCGTGGGGGGGTACAAGCTGCTGGAGCCGGCCCCCGTGGCGCCGCAAGCTGTAGCCGCCGACCCACAGGTGCGTTACACGTCTGAAATGCGCCGGAGCACCTACGCGGTGCCCGAAGGCCTGAACTTCGTGGCCGCCGCCGCCGCCGTGACCCCCGCGGTGGTGCACGTAATGACTGAATACGCCGCGCCGGCAGTCGACCAGCGCCAGATGCAGATGGACCCCTTCCTGCGCCAGTTCTTTGGCGACCAGCTGGAGCAGTTCCACGGGCAGCAGCCCCGGAGCGGCGGCCAGGGCTCGGGCTCGGGCGTAATCATTGCCGCCAACGGTTACATCGTGACCAACAACCACGTCATCGAGAAAGCTTCGAAGATTGAAGTTGTGCTCGACGACAAGCGTAAGTTCGACGCCGAGCTGGTAGGGGCCGACCCCAACACCGACTTGGCCGTGCTGAAGGTGAAAGCCGACAACCTGCCTTTCGTGAAGTACGGCAACTCCGACGACGTGCGGGTGGGCCAGTGGGTGCTCGCTGTGGGCAACCCCTTCAACCTGAACTCGACCGTAACGGCTGGCATCATCTCGGCCAAGGGCCGGAACATTGACATCCTGCGTCGCAAAGACAACATGGGCATCGAGTCGTTCATCCAGACCGATGCCGTGGTAAACCCCGGCAACTCGGGTGGTGCCCTTGTCAACCTCAACGGTGACCTCATTGGCATCAACTCGGCCATTGCCTCGCACACGGGTTCGTTCGAAGGCTACGCGTTTGCCATTCCTAGCTCGCTGGCCAGCAAGGTGGTCGACGACTTGCTGAAGTATAAAGTAGTACAGCGTGCCCTGCTCGGCGTGCAGATTCAGGAAGTCGATGCCAAGCTGGCTTCGGAGAAGAAGCTCGCCACCCTCAACGGCGTGTACGTGCAAGGCCTCAGTGCCAGCAGCGCGGCTGCCGAGGCAGGCTTGAAAACCGGCGACATCATCACCCAAATCAACGGTGTGGCGGTGAACACCTCTTCGCAGCTGCAAGAGCAAGTGGCGCGCTTCCGTCCTGGCGACAAAATCAAGGTGAACTACCTGCGTAACGGCGCCAGCAACACCGTGACGGCCACGCTGCGCAACGCCACTGGCACCACCAGCGTGGTGCGCGAAGAGCCCGCCTCAGCTTCTATTAAGTACGAAGGTGCGGTGCTGGCCCCCGTGTCGGCCCGCGAGCAAGCCAAGCTCGGCTTGGAAGGCGGCGCCAAAATCAGCGGCATCAAGAGCAGCAACTTCCGGGAAACCGGCATGGCCGACGGCTTCATCATCACGCGCATCGACAAGAACGTGGTGACCAAACCTGCGGACGTGAAAGCTTACCTCGACGCTGCCCGCGAAAGCTCCGGCGCACTGGTCGAGGGCGTGTATCCCGACGGTCGCAAAGCCTATTATCCCATCGGCCAGCAGTAGTCGTTAGCCGTCTCAATTTTGGAAACCCTCGCCCGTCCAGGCGGGGGTTTTTTGTTGCTCCATATTAAGCTAATGAGACTAGCAATAATTGTGAACAAAAAGTGCTGGAATAGCTGTTCGAGGGCTACATTAGCAGTAAGTTAGGCTTCGTGCGTGAGGTTAACGGAATAATTAAAAAATAGTGTAAAAAATCCGGTATTTAGGACCCGGTTATGAAGTCCTTCCACCAACTTACTTCGTAAGTCCCCATCCCATATCGGGAAACCGAAAATTTATTTTCGCCCGACTACTGCCCCGCCCGCCGCCCTCACTTGTGCATGGAAAACGTCATCAACACGCTGTATATTCAGAATTTCAAATCCATTCGCAGCGCGGTGCTGCACCCACGTCGGGTCAACCTAATCATTGGCCTTCCCAATGTGGGAAAATCGACGGTACTGGAGGCGATGAGCTTGTTGGGCAGCTTTCCCTACGAGCGTAAGAAAAAATTCATGCGGAGCTTCATCCGCTATGAGAAGCCTGCCCAACTGTTTCACGACAGCGTGATGACCGTGCCCATTCGGGTGGAAACAGACCGCGACGTTTGCCTGCTGGGGCGTGCCAGCCAGGAAAAACGGTTCCAGTACGGCGTGTTCAGTCAGGCCGCCTACCGGTTTCTGCGGGTGCAGCTGGGGCTGCCGCTGCTGGAAGGGCGCAACAAGACCCGCACCAGCGACGACGCCCTGCTGCTGAATCGGTTTTACGCGCACTTGGCCACGGCCGGCCCGCTGCCCGAGCCCGGCTTTTTGTATACCGAATTCGACCGCGACGGCGTGATGGACCAGCCGGGCCCCGGCGGGCGCTTTCTGTCTTCGCCCACTGCCTGGCACCCGCGGGCGGTGAAGCCGTACCGCTTCAAGCGCAACTCGCGGCTCGACTGCCGCTACCCCGATGCGGCCTTGCGCCCGCCCCACGGCAACAACCTGGTCCAGGTGCTGGAAGCTCACGCCGACCTGCGCCACGAATTTGCCACCTTGTTCGAAGAGCGGGGCCTGCGCATGCGCGTGCGGCCCGATGCCGGCCGGTTTGAAGTGATGAAGGAGGTCGACGGCCTCAGCTTCGCCTACCCCTATTCCAGCAGCGGCAACACGCTGCAGCGCTACGGTTTCTACATGGCGGCCATGGAGTCGAACCGCCAGACGGTCATTCTCATGGAGGAGCCCGAGTCGCACTCTTTCCCCCTGTACGTGTCGCAGCTGGCCGAACGCATTGCTACCCAGCAGGACAATCAGTTTTTCCTGACCACGCACAGCCCGCAGTTTTTCAACGACGTGCTGGAAAACATGGTGCCCTACGAAAACCGCGAGCCGGAGCTGGCCGTGTTCGTGGCCTACTACAAGGACTTCCAAACCAAAATCCGGCAGTTGTCGGACGAGGAAGTGCGCAGCCTGCGCCGCGACAGCTTTGACGTGTTCAACAACCTGCACCACCTGGAGCAGGAACCCGTGGTGCGCAAGGTCTGAGTCTGGGCAGAAAGTAGCCCTGAGGTCAACCTCGGCATTATTTCATCCGTAAACGGTAGGCAATCTGACTTAAACGCAGTGCCTGTGCCGAGTTTTTCGACCGACGCTTTCTCCGTAGAATATCGCCCCGACTTAGGCATCCTGATTGGTCGCTGGCTGCAAGCCTTGCCGCCACCTGAGCTGCAGGGTACCTACCAGACCATGCTGGCCGCCGCCCGCGCCCACGGCAACTGCCGCTTCTGGCTGCTGGACCTGCGCCGCCGCCCGCCGGCCGGCCCCAACCTAACGGAGTGGTTCCGGGACCAGTTTTCGCCACAGGTAGCCGCTGCCTTGGATGGGCCCTTGTTTACCGCTTACCTGGCCGGGCCGCACCAGCGGCTGGCCGCCGAAAGCGCCGAGATGGAGCTGCACCTCCGGCAGGCCGCCAAACTGGACTCGTACCCGTTGTTCTACGACAACGAAGCCGACGCCGTGACCTGGCTGTGCGACCAGCAGGAGCGGGCCGGCGTGCGGCCCGTTACGCAGCTAGACAAGCGCTGAGCACTTAACTTCAGTGCCGCCAATTGGGATGACATCGCGGGGAGGAGCGTTAGCGCAGGCAACGGACGTTGGACGCCGTATGCCGTAACTTTGCAGGTACACTGTTCCCTTAGTTTCCCACCCAGTTTCCATGAAACAAGCCCTCGAAGAAGCAACGGCGCCCGACGTAACGGTGGCGCACCCGCACGAAGACCCCCACGGCATCCAGGACGTGCTGCGCCAGTTGGGCGTGGAGTCGGAGAACGCCGCTTTCAGCACCGGCCGCACCTGGGGCGGCCGCGCCAACGCCGAGCGCCGCACCGTGCTGGCCCCGGCCGATGGCCGCCGCATGGCCGCCGTGGCTTTTGCCACCGTGGCGGACTACAACGCCGTGGTTGAAACCGCGCAGGAGGCTTTCCAGAAATGGCGCCTGGTGCCCGCCCCAAAGCGCGGCGACATCGTGCGGCAAATCGGCAACAAGCTGCGCGAATACAAGGAGCCGCTGGGCAAGCTGGTGAGCGCCGAAATGGGCAAAATCCTGCAGGAAGGCCTGGGCGAAGTGCAGGAGATGATTGACATCTGCGACTTCGCGGTGGGCCTCTCGCGCCAGCTGCACGGCCTCACCATGCACTCGGAGCGGCCGGCGCACCGCATGTACGAGCAGTACCAGCCGCTGGGCCTCGTGGGCATCATTTCGGCCTTCAACTTCCCGGTGGCGGTGTGGAGCTGGAACGCCATGTTGGCCGCCGTGTGCGGCGACGTGAGCATCTGGAAGCCCTCGGAGAAAACGCCGCTTACGGCCGTGGCCGTGCAGCACATCATCAAGGACGTGCTGGCGGAAAACGACATTCCCGAAGGCGTGTTCAACCTGGTGGTGGGCGGGGCCGACATCGGCGCTGCCATGGCTGCCGACAAGCGCGTGCCGCTGGTGTCGGCCACGGGCAGCACCCGCATGGGCCGCAAGGTGGGCGAGGTAGTGGGCGCCCGCCTGGGCCGTGCCCTGCTGGAATTGGGCGGCAACAACGCCATCATCGTCACCAAAAACGCCGACCTCGACATTGCTATTCGCGCCATTGTGTTTGGGGCGGTGGGCACGGCGGGGCAGCGCTGCACCAGCACGCGCCGCGTCATCATCGAAGACAGCATTTTCGACGAGGTAAAGAACCGTTTGCTGGCCATCTACCCCAAGCTGCCCATCGGCCATCCGCTGCAGGAGGGCACTTTGGTGGGGCCGCTGATTGATGCCGACGCGGTGAAAACCTTCGAGGATGCCCTCACGCAGGTGCAGGCCGAAGGCGGCAAGCTGCTCACCGGCGGCCAGGTGCTGAGCAGTGCCGAGCTGCACGGCGGCCACTACGTGCAGCCCGCGCTGGTGGAAGTGGAAAACCACTACCACACGGTGCAGGAAGAGACATTTGCGCCCATTCTCTACCTCATTCGCTACAGCGGCGGCGTGGAAAAAGCCATTGAGCTGCAAAACGACGTGCGCCAGGGCTTGTCGTCCAGCATTTTCACCCTCAACATGCGCGAGGCCGAAGCCTTCCTGGCTGCCAGCGGTTCCGACTGCGGCATTGCCAACGTGAACATCGGCACGAGCGGGGCGGAAATTGGCGGCGCGTTTGGCGGCGAGAAAGAAACCGGTGGCGGCCGCGAGTCCGGCTCCGACGCCTGGAAAATTTACATGCGCCGCCAGACCAACACCATCAACTACTCCACGGAGCTGCCGCTGGCGCAGGGCATTAAGTTTGATGTGTAAGTAAGCTTGATGCAGAATAAAAAAGGCCGCCTCGTTAATCAGGGCGGCCTTTTTTATTCTGCTATTTTGATGTCGCCGTGGCCTTTGTAGTACACCGTTTTGCCGTTGTGAAATATGTAGTAAACGCGGTAGACCTGCCCCCTCTTGAAAGCGCTGTTCTGGGATAAGTTAAACGTGGAGGAGCCGCCAAAAGACGGTGTTGACGAACTGTTTCCGATAATGGCTTGGTACGATTGGTCTGCGATGACAAAGTCGTGCTGCGCGGCCTCGGGTGTGGACCAGGAGAGTCTGACTGAGGCAGTGGCGGGATTGGGGTAGGCTCCGCTCATTGAGGCAGTGCCGATAGGCCTGTCGTTGACGTTCAGAGCCAGCGACTTGAACAATTCGGCCTCCTTGGCGTTCCACTGGTTGTCCAGGGTCCAATCGGTGGGGTCCTGGGTTCCAATTGCCCTGTTGCTGGCGTCTCGGGGGCTGTAGCCGACGCCGGGGCCGAAATCCATGACCGAGTCGGAAGCAACCGGGTCCGATTCTTTTTTCGAACAGCTGCTGGCCAAGGCGAACCCGCTCAGCAGGCAGAAAAACAGCGAAATTCGACCAAAAAATAATGCCTTCATCACGGTAGAAAAAAGGTTAATTTGCAGACAAGTTAACGGCCTTGCCTTTGGCATATACGGTGCAACCCTTGCGCCCGATGTGGGGTCTTTCGCTTGCTTAAGCTCTTTAACATCGCCTTTCTCTGCACATGGAAGCCGCCGTTGCCTACGTTGACATCAATGCGCCCCTGGTGGAGCGCTGCCGCCTGAACGACCGTCAGGCCCAAGCTGAAATTTACCGGCGCTACGCCAAAGCCATGTTCAACGCGGCCTTGCGCATTACCGGAGATTACGCCGAAGCCGAGGACGTGTTGCAAGAATCTTTTTTGAGTGCCTTTCGGGAGCTCAGCAGCTACAAAGGCGACTCGTCGTTTGGCGCGTGGCTGAAACGCATTGTGGTCAACAAAAGCATCAATTGCCTGCGGCAGCGCCGGCTGGCGCTGGTGCCGCTGGGCGAGCAGCACCAGGAAGAACCGGCCGAGCCCATAGCGGCCGGAACCGACGACGAGGCCGACGCCCACTACCGGGCCGACGTGCTGCGCCGCTGCATTCAGGAACTGCCCGACGGCTACCGCGTGGTGCTGAGCTTGTACCTGCTCGAAGGCTACGACCACCTCGAAATTGCCGGCATCCTGGGCATTTCCGAGTCTACCTCCAAATCACAATACAGCCGGGCGCGGGTTCGGCTGCGCGAACTGGCCGCCCAGCGCGGCCTGAGTTAACCAACAATCCTTTTAGTTTTTAGACGGTTACTTAATTTTCTTTTTAGCCCTCATCCTCTTTCGCTCGGCCGCGGTTTACGTATATCCCCGCAGCCCGCTTTGAACCTGGACGAACATTGCGTCTGCTACCTTCTTCATGAACTCCAACAAGCATAATTCCCTAGAAAACTTCGTCGAGCGGCACCGCGCCGATTTCGACACGCACGAGCCGCGCCCCGACCTGTGGGCGGCGCTCGAGCAGCAGTTGGCGGCCCCCGAGGCCGCGCCGGGCGCCCCCGTTATGCGCCTGACCGACGACGTAGCCGCCCCCGCGCAACAACTTCCCGTGGCCGGGGCCGCGCCGCTGCGGGCCAACTGGCTCCAACGCTACGGCGTGGCTGCGTCGTTGGCCCTGCTGGTGTTTGCCGCCGGTGCCAGCGAAGCCTGGAAATCTGACCAAAAAGCCCCCGAAGTGGCCGCTGTGGTCCCTGCCGAAACGGCGCCTGTGAATTCTACGACTGAAGAGTACACCTACCAAAACCTAAACCCCGTGGCCCTGACCGCCGCCGACCGCAGCACGGGCGCCGACAGCCAGCTGGTGCGCGCCGTGCGGGGCATGGAGGCTTACTACACCAACCAACTGGCTCGGCGCCAAGACGAGCTGCGCAACCTGACCGGACCCGGCATGGCCGGCATGACCGCCGACTGGCAGCGCGAACTGGTGTCGCTCGATTCGAGCTACCGCCAGCTGAAGCAGGAGTTGCCGCAGCACCCCCAGCCCGACGCCGTGCTCACGGCCATGAACCGCAACCTGCAAATTCGCCTCGACATCCTCGACCAACAGATTAGAATGGGGGGTGCCACTCAGCCCGCTGAACCATCTGGTGCCTTTGTGCTGGCCGATAGCCGCAATATTGCCGAATGAAAGCCCTGACCTCCTCCCGAATTAGGCTGGCGTTGACAATGACCTTGTTGGCCCTTGCCGGCCCTTGGTCTGCCGTTGCAGCCCCTGCCAACGTTGGGATTTGGGCGCCTGTTGAGACCAGCATGGTGTCGGCGGCCTTGCCAACTGCCGCCGGCAATGCCGAAGAGGCGTTGTTTGGCCAGGAAAGAGCACAGGAGCAAACCCGTCAGAACCCGCAGGCGCAGCCCGGTCAGCCGGACCAGCCCGACCAGCAAGACGTATCGGCGCTGCAGGTAGAGCAGCGCCGTCGGTTGAGCCGCAGCTACGCCGTGCCCAAAACCGGCCGTCCGTTCTCGCTGCTCACCCGGTACGGACGCGTGCAAATCAACCCGTGGAGCAAGCGGGAAATAAAGGTGGAAGCCGAGCTGGTGGCCCGCTCCGAAACCGAGCAGGGCGCCCGCCAGGTGCTGGACGCTCTGGACGTGCAGTGGCTGGAATATGACGCCCGCACCGGCGGCGTGTCGGTGAGCACGCAGTTTGGGCCCGCCTTGCGCGGCCGAGCCGGTGGCTGCCGCTACGAGGTGAATTACACCGTCTGGCTGCCGCGCACCACCGCGTTGCGGGTGTACAACAGCTTTGGCGAAGTCACCATTGCCGGCGACATGAGCGGCCCAACGGAACTGGCAGTGGAGTACGGCGCCCTGCGCACCGGCCGCCTGGAAAACCCCCAGAACCTAGTGCGCATTGGCAACGGCGACTGCAGCATTGCCTACGCCGACCGGGCCAGCATCGACGCCAGCTACGCCCGGCTGCGCCTGGAGCAAGGTTCGGCCATCGACCTGCGCAACAACCATTCGGACATCGACATTGGGACCGTGCAGGACCTGACCGTGCACAGCAAATACGGCGACGTGGCCCTGGGCACGGTGCGCAACCTGCGGGGCTCGTCGGGCTACTCGCGTTTCACCATCGACAAGCTGGACCAGGCCCTGGACATGGCGGTGCGCTACTGCCCCGACTTTGTGGTGCGCGACATGGGCCCCAACTTCCGCCAGGTGAACCTCGACGGCGGGTTCAGCACCATCCGCTTGGGCTTTGCCGAAGCGCCGGCTTTCCGGTTTGACGTCACCACTGAGCAAGGGCAGCTGCTGGTCGATAAAAAGATGGTGCGGGTGCTTTCGCAGGAAAATGGCCCCCAAACCTGCGATGTGCTGGGCGTATTCGGCGGGGCGCCGGCGGCGCGCACGGCGGGCAACGTCAACATCAAGGTGCGCTACGGCACCGTGCGATTCAGCAAATAGGGGAGGACCTCCACGACGGGCAGTTGAACAAAAGAACGTCAGGTTGCGCGCCGCCTGACGTTCTTTGGCGTAATGTCGCTCCTTCGTCTGTTCTTGTTTGCGCTGCTGGCTGGCCCGGCAGTGGCCCAAAAATCTCCCGCTTTGCCCGCCGCACCTTCTTCTCCGCTGAAAACGTACGCCTTGCGCCTGAAGCCCGGCGAGGATTTGCGCCAGCAGCTACTGGCTTTTGTGCAGGCCAACCGCATTGCGGCGGGCACCATGCTTACCTGCGTGGGCAGCCTGACGGTGGCCACGGTGCGCCTGGCCAACCAGGAGGGTCCGACGGAGTACCGCGGCCACTTCGAAATTGTATCCCTCGTAGGCACGCTCTCTGCCAACGGCTCGCACCTGCACCTCGCGTTTTCCGATAGCACGGGCCGCACCATTGGCGGGCATTTGCTGGACGGCTGCCGGGTGTACACCACCGCCGAAATCGTGGTGGGCGAGCTGCCAGCGCTGGAATTTCGGCGCGAAAAAGACCCCACGTTCGGCTACCAGGAGTTGGTAGTGGGCGAGGCGCCAAAGGCGCTGCCAAGCCAATTGCGGGCCCCTATAAAAAAAAGGTAGGCCGGGTCGTCGAAATTAGATGAAATCGAGATGAGGATAGGGCATATATGCTTATTATTGTGGTAGTGTAGACAATAGTGCCAACGCGCGAAGCTTGGCATTTGTCGGGTCTTCTACCTTCTATTTCATTATGCCAATACTTTTACGCGGGGCCTCGTTGGCGCTGCTTCTGGCTGCCCCGTTGGTGGGGGTGGGCCAGCAAACCCCGCAGCGCCCCGCGCCTCAAAGCTGGCCCAAGCCCGGCCAGCTCGTAAAAGAGGGAGTAGCCTTACACGACAAAGAAGACTACGCCGGCGCCATTGCCAAGTACCAGGCCGTGACGCCGGGCGACTCAACCTACGCGTACGCCCAAAGCGAACTGGCCCTGAGCCTGCGGTCGGCGGGCAAGCACGAGGAAGCCGTGGCCGCCGCGCGCCGCGCCCTGGCCCTGAACCCCTTCGAACCGCTCACCTACAACAACCTGGCCGACGCCCAGGAAGAGCTCAAGCAAGTGGATGCGGCGCTGGCCACCTACAAGCAAGGGCTGAAGCTGTTCCCGTATAACCAGACGCTGTACTACAACCAGGGCGTGACGCACGTGCGCCGGCTGCAGACCGCCGAAGCCCTGACCAACCTGCAGCACAGCCTGGAGCTGGCGCCCACGCACCTGGGCTCGCACCGCTTGCTGGGCATCCTGGCGGCCCAGCAGGGCCACACCGCGCATGCCCTTATCAGCTGGCTCACCTACTTGGCGCTGGTGGAAAGCGGGCCCGTGGCCCAAAGCGTACTAATAGACGCTGAGCGCCTCTCGATGGGCGCCCCCGTGGTGCCCGACAATGAGAAGGCCAAGCCCATCTCATCCAACAAAGCGTTTGAAGACCTCGACCAGCTGCTCGACAGCAAAGTAGCGCTGCAGGCCAGCTACGTAAGCAAGGTGAAGTTCGAGGCTTCGGTGGTGAAGCAAACCCAGCTGCTGGTAGAGAAATTTCCCGTAGATGGTCCGGCCGATGACTTTTGGGTACGGGCTTACGGGCCGATGGTGGCCCTGTTGCGCAAAGACGACCACCTGACCACTTTCACCTACCTCATTTTGCAGTCGGCCGAGGATAAAAAGGCCGCTCAGTGGGTGAAATCCAACCAAAAGAAGGCCGATGCCCTGGTCAAGGCCTTGCTGCCGGCGCTGTCGGAGCTCACCCTGCAGCAGCAGGTGGTGGGCGGTGCGGCCAGCCAGCGCCTTGCGGGCTGGTACGACGATGGCCAACTCTACGGCATGGGGCCCGGCACGGTCGAGAACGGCAAGGTGAAAGGCACCGGCGAGTGGCTTTCCATCACCAACCAGGGCGCAATTGATGCCGTGGGGCAGCACAGCGCGGCCGGACTGCGCACCGGCACGTGGAAGGTGCTACGGCCCGATGGCACGGTGGAACGCACCTTCAGCTACAACGACAAGGGCGAGCGCGACGGGCTCTCGCGCGAGTTTTATACCAACGGCCAGCCCTCGGCCGACCTCACCTACCGCGCCGGCAAAGAAGATGGCGTGCTCACCGTATACAACGAGTGCGGCACGCGCATCGGCACCCGCACCTTCAAAGCCGGAAACCTGGAAGGCCCCTATACCACCTACCACGACAACGGCCAGGTGCGCATGCGCAACACCATGCGGGCCGACAAAGCCGATGGCTTGGAAGAAGGGTTTTACCGAGACGGCACGCTGGAATACACCACCATGCTGGCGAATGGCGTGAAGCAAGGCCCCTTTGCCACGTACTACCCCGACAAAACGCCCGAGCGCAAAGGCACGCACGACAAAGGCGAAAATGACGGCGCCTTCACCGAGTACCACCCCAACGGGACCGTGAGCGAAGAAGGTCGCTATAACCACGGCAAGCAAATAGGCACTTGGCGGACTTTTTTCAGCAACGGCAAGCCGAGCGTGGAGAAGTCGTACGACGAAGCCGGCCAGCTGCACGGCCTCTACAAAGATTACGACGAAACCGGCCACCTCTACGCCGACGTGGAGTACGCGCACGGCCGCGTGGTGCGCCTGCGCTACTACGACCGCGCCGGCAAGCTCACCTCCGACCAGCCGGTGAAAAAAGGGCGCGTAGCCGTTCAGTCGTTCGATGCCAATAGCCGCAAATATGCCACCGGCACGTACGTGGACGGGCAAATGGCGGGCGAGTGGCAGTGGTTCTACTCCAACGGCGGGCTTCGGGAAATCACGCACTACGACAACAAGGGCGTGAAAGCGGGCAAGTCAGAGCTGTACCACTACGGGGGGCAGCTGCAGCGCCGCGTGAACTTCGTGGACGGCAGCGAGGACGGCTACTGGGAGCAATACGCGCAAGACGGCCAGCCGCAACAAACCGGGTACTACCTGGACGGCCAGCGCCACGGCCTGTGGAAAGACTACTACCCCAATGGCCGCGTGAGCGAGGAATACGAGTATCACAAAGGCGAACAAAACGGCCCCGCCCGCAGCTACGAGCCAGGCGGCAAGCTCACCCAGGAACGCATGCAGGAGTTTGGCACCCTGCGCCGCATCACAACTTACGACTCGGTGGGGCAGGTGCTGAGCCTGGTGGAGCTCAAACCCGACTCCAAAGAATACAGCCTGCGCTACCCCAGCGGCAAGCCCCTGTTCCGCTCGGGCCTGGCCTGCTACGCAAGCTCGGGGCAAGGCACGTGGCTGCGGCCCGACGGCAGCACCGAGTCGACGTTCGGCCAAACCCAGGGGCGCCGCGATGGCCCGTTCAAAGGCTCGTACCCTGACGGCAAAACCGAAAGCACTGGCGAATACCGCAACGGGCGGCCCCACGGCGAATGGGTGCTGTACCACCCCAACGGCAAGGTGCGGACCAAGGGCCGCTACCGCGACGGAGCCGCCGACGGGGAGTGGACCATCTACTTTGCCAACGGGCAAGTCGAGCAGGTGTACCACCTCGAAGGCGGCGACATGCACGGCTCGGCCCGCTGCTACAACCCCGCCGGCGAACTCCTGCTCGAAAAGATGTACGAGCACGACGAGGTAGTGAGCTACCGCGGCCCGGGCGAAGGCGCCGCCTTACAGCCGCTGGCCAACCAGAGCGGTGCCGTGGCCGTGGCCTTTGCCAACGGCAAGCCCGCTGCCGCCGAAACTTTCGACCACAACATGGCCACCGGGCCAGCTACGTACTACTACGCTTCGGGTGAGGTGTTTCGGCGCACGGCCTTCCTCAAAGGGCTGCGCACGGGCCAACTGGAAAGTTTTTACCCCGGCGGGAAGCGCATGGAGCAGGAAAGCTACCAGCACGGGGTGCTGCACGGCCGCTGCCGTTACTACCGTCCCGACGGTACCCTGGAACGCGAGGAAACCTACCGCAGCGGCGAACGCAGCGGCCCCACCACCTACTTCGACGCGGCCGGCAAGCCCCTGCGCACCGACACGTACTGGAACCTGGCCGTGTACGACAAGAAGTAGATAGAGCACGCTGGTCTGTCAGCCTGACTAACTTTCTCGCGGAGGTTCGCGGAGGAAAAACGCGGAGGTCCGCAGATTGGGC